>JBHHZW010000107.1:0-7328 GCA_046758305.1 Bacteroidota bacterium
GACTGGGGATAGCGTTCGCCGTAGCCCAACCGCTTGGCCAGCTCGGCCAGGATCAGGAAATCGTTCCGCGCCTCGCCTACCGGTTCAATCACCTTCTCCCGGATCTTGAAAACCGGTCCATAGGTCATGTACGAGGTGATCTCATACATCGTCGTCGCGGGCAGCAGGATGTCGGCGTAAGCTGCGTCGGCTGTGTAGTGGCGGTCGATGCAGACCAGGAAGTCGAGCGAACCGAGCGTCTCTCGCCACAAGGCGGGATTGGGCCAGGCGGTAATGATCGAGCCGCCCAGGATGATCAGCGACCGGATGTTGTACGGCTCGCCGTTGAGCACCGCGTCGGGCAGTGCGATGGCATGCGACTCACCTCGATACATGCTGTAGATCGGAAAGCGGTCGCGGCCCAGCGCCTTGCGCACGTCGGGGTTCGGGACCAGCCCCTCGCGGTTGATTGGAAACGCGTTCCTCTTCATCCGGAAGACGAGCCCGCCCGGCACGTCGAGTTGTCCCGCGAGCACCCACAGCACCAACGTTGCGCGGATGGCCTGCACCCCACTGTCGGAATACTCCAGGCCGGTATAGGTAACTGGAGAGGCACCGCGGGCACCGGCAATGCGACGCGCGAGCTGGCGGATGCTCTCCGCCGGGATGCGAGTGATTTCTTCAACCACCTCTGGCCGGAAGTGCTGTACGTATTGCTTGAGCTCGTCGAATCCGACGGCCCAGTTCTCGGCAAACTTGTCGTCGTAGAGCTCTTCCTCGATGAGCACTTCTATCATCCCCAACGCCAAAGCACCGTCCGTGCCGGGTCGGATGGGAATCCACTCTGCTCCCGTCTCCCTCGCCGTCTCGTTTCGCCTGGGATCGATCACCACCACCTCGGCTCCGCGGCGCTGTGCCCGCTTGATCTGTTCGTGAGCCAGCGGCGGAGAGTCGGTCGCGGGGTTCGCGCCCCAAACTACGATCAGGTCCGCCTGCTCGATATCTGCATCCATGGTGATGAGCATCTCGCCCATCGTCACGTGCGGGGCGATCATCGCGAAGGAGACGTAGCATAGTGCTCCCACGCCTAACGTATTCGGGGAGCCGAAGGGGAAGAGAACGCTAGATGCCGAGGAGACGGCGACGCCCTTGGGCTGGAACACGTCGCACAACGACAGCTCGAAACCACCGCGGCCGGTATAGATCGCCGTTGCCTCCGCGCCGTGATCTGTTTTGATCTCTTCGAGCTTGTGGACAATTATTTCAAAGGCAGCGTCCCAGGAGATCTGCTCGAATTCGTACGTGCCTTTGCTCCCGACGCGCCGCATGGGGTACTTGAGCCGGTGGGGGTCGTGGACGATCTCCGGGGAGTGCGCACCGATGGTGCAGATCATGCCCAGCGGGTGATCTTTCAACGGCCGAACTTCCTTGATCTTTCCGTCCTCCAGCCGCATGCTGACCCAGCAGCCGGCCGGGCAGATACCGCAGAGGCCCTCTTTTTCTTCAACGTGGGGACGCGTCATGGCTCTGTGGCGACTCATGAGGCATCACTGATGGTCGTCGAAAACCTGAAGGAGGAGAGCGAACTGCCGACTTTCCTCGATGGAAGTGCATGCGACTTCGAGTCCGAAGCAAGTGAAATCACCCGCCAAGCCCTCCAAACAATAGTACGATGAGTCTTACCCGCCTCGACGAGAATCACTCGCGGCCACGAAGCAGCCCGATCGCCCTCGTGTACTCATCCAACGTGTTGATGTTCATCAAGACGGGTTTGCTCTCGCTGATGTCAATCGTCGAAGTTGATACTTGTCGGAGAAATCGGAACACGGAAAGCTGTCCGCTTCTCAGATGCTTCTCTAAGGCCTGAAGGCATGCGCGAGAATACACTCCGCAGAGCGGTTGAACACCGCTTTCCGTTGAGGCAACGACAACATCGCCTCGCGAAGGATTATCTATGATTGAAAGGACATCTTTCGAGGTAAGAAAAACAAGGTCACACGATGCAACAAATATCGCTTTTGTCTTTGCCATTCTCAAGGCGGCGTGGATTCCACCGAGCGGTCCACAGTTCCTGAAAATGTCCGCGTAGACAGGCACTTTAAGCGAAGCATAGCTGGCTCTGCGATCGGATATGATGACTACGGACTCGAAGACTTCTTCCAACGTCCTCACAACCCGCTCAATGAACGTTTCTCCTGCAAGCGTCAGCAAGGCCTTGTCGCGGCCCATGCGAGAGCTTTTTCCCCCTGCCAAGACCGCGCCTGCGATGTCCGTACGTCTTTTCCGCTCCTTTTCCACGATCAGAGGAATGAAACGACCAACTTCAGTGATGCTAAGATAAGAACGACCCCCAGGAGCCGTCGGAGCGTCAGGCTTGAAAAGCGTGTTGCGCCCAGCCTGGAACCAACGATGCCGCCCAAGAACGCAGCTACCAGAAGCGGTACAAGCTCTCTTAATGCGAACGTGCCGGTGTAGAGACGGCCGGACAGGCCCGCGAGGGAGTTCACGAGAATAAAGAGTGCGGAAACCGCAGCGGTCCGCTTTGCTCCCGCCCAAGCCTTTAGCAGAATCAACGGACTCAGGAAAATACCTCCGCCAACTCCCACGATGCCCGAAACAGCCCCGATTCCGGCTCCAACTGGTAGCGCAACAGCGAGCTTTGGCGGTCTCGCAAAAGCCTCATCTCGCCCTGCACGGATCTCCATGATAAGTCGGCATGCAGCGAACAGGAGAACTCCTGCGAGGAGCAGGAAATATGCCTTGGTAGGCAATTGAACAGCACCTCCGACGAACGCTGAAGGCACCGAGGTCACAAGAAACGGCCACACAAGTCCGATCGAAAAATGCCCCGCGCGGTAGAATGCGAAAAATGCCGTCGTGGAGACCAAGACATTGAGAACGAGAGCTGTGCTGGACATCAACGCGGGTGCGATGGAGAAAAATGAAAGGACCGCTAGGTATCCCGATGCACCACCGTGTCCAACGGAGGAATAAAGTATCGCGACGAAAAAGAACAAAACGCTCACACCAGCTAGCGTAGGAAATGAGAAGTCCACTTCTCGTCAATCCTTGTTTCTAAAAGATGAGCGCGATTAACTTCGACCGGTTCAATGCTGAAGGGATGGGTTAATATAGGGTCGAAGGATCGGATTCGCTTCTCCACCAGGCCGATGCATTGAAGTCTGTTCGACGGGAACGACATCGACGATGTCTCCGACGCGAATCGTACCTCCTTTAAGAACTTTCGCGAACACTCCTTCCCTCGGCATAACACAATCACCTGCTTTGTAGTAGATTGCACAGCGCGTGTGGCATTCTTTCCCGATTTGCGTAACCTCCAGCTCCGTCTCTCCGATACGAATTCTGTCCCCCGCGTGGAGGTTGGGGATGTCGACAAACTGTGTGGTGATGTTCTCCGCAAATGCCCCCGGACGAACCTTTAACCCCTTGGCTCGAATTTTCTCGATGCTTTCCAGCGCCAGAAAACTCACCTGCCGATGCCATTTGCCGCCGTGCACATCATCCTCAATTCCCCAGTCCTCGATGAGGTGAACGGGATCCACGTTGGTCTTCGGTATCCCCTTTGTCCTGCTGATGGATAGCGCGATGATCCTCCCATGATAGGAATTCATTCTGAACTCCGGCTATGTGTTCCACGAAAGTATTTGAACATCGACGAGCTTGTTTTTCGGCAGAACCCCTTTGCCCGGTCGCAAGTAAATAATGCAGTTTGCAGTAGCGAGCCCCCCGAGCATATGAGAATCTTGCCCTTGCGTTGCGGACACAACCAGCGCGCCGGAAGCTGTCCGACGCACCAGGCCGCGCACGAACTCCATGCGCTCCGAGTTTTTCGAGAGAAAATGCTCTAGACGAGCCCTGAGGAGAAGGTCATTCTTGAGTTTGCTGCCCATCATTTTGCGGAGTGCTGGAACAACGAAAAGGTAAAAAGTAACCAGCGCTGAAACAGGATTTCCGGGAAGGCCGAAAACAAGCTTCCTGGATTTCGCGCCGAAAAAGAACGGTTTGCCTGGCTTGATCGCGACTTTCCAGAATATCCTTTCAACATCCAGCGCCCCGGCGATTTCCTTGACGTAGTCGAAATCTCCGACTGAAACTCCTCCTACCATCATGATGGCATCGGCGGTCCTCAAAGAGGAGGAGAGTGCTCTGGTGATAGCAGATCGAGTGTCTGCCACCCGAACCACGATTTGCGGCTCGACGTCGATAGCCCGGAGGGCAGCAACGAGTGCAGGAGAGTTGGAGTCTCTGATTTTCCCCACCTTCAGGGATTTGTCGGCAGGAACGAGCTCGGTCCCCGTGAGGATTAAAGCCACCCTCGGTTTTCGATACACTCTTACTAAGGGACGTCCCACTGTCGCGAGCAGGCCTACGACAGGAGGGGTAATGAAGGTCCCTTCCCTCAACACGAGAGTCCCTTTTGCAAACTCCTCACCTCTTCGCCGGACATTATCGCCCCGGCATGCCCGGGTTCTAAATCTAACGGCACGACCAACTTCTTCTACAAACTCTTGCATAACAACCGTGTCAACTCCTGCAGGAATCATTGCTCCCGTCATGAGCTTGATGCAACTTCCCTGATGGAGCACCTTTTTACTCACCTCGCCTGCTTTCACTACATCAAGGAGCTGCAGAGTCACCGGGGATGATTCGGCCGCTGATGCAATGTCTTCCCAGTTGACACCATATCCGTCGACAGCTGATGCATCAAAGGGGGGAATATTTTCCCGTGCCGTCACAGATTCTGCCAAAACGTAGCCAGCTGCATCTGACAACGCAACCCGAATTTTCGGAAGGGCAGCAGATCTTTTCAGAATTCGCCTGCGTGCTTCTTCGAAGCTGATCATGACTCATTCCTCGCCGTGTCTTTCTCACGGCGTTGATGTCCACCTCCCCGGAGCATTTTGAATGAGTGGAGAACCGCAGGAAAAAGGGCATCGAGTGAATCGGCGACTCCCTTTTTCGACCCAGGAAGATTGACGATCAACGTCCTGCCGCGGATGCCGGCTATGCCACGGGAAAGCATCGAATACGGCGTCCGGTCCTGACCGTGCGCCCGAAGTGCCTCCGGAATCCCAGGAATCAGCCGCTGAAGCACCTCTCGAGTCGCTTCAGGGGCAAAATCGCGCGGAGAGAAACCTGTGCCTCCTGTCGTCAGAACAAGATCGACCTTCATCTCGTCTACATAGCCAATGAGTTCCTTCTTGATACGTTCAGTGTCGTCCGGAATTATTTTGTAGTCGACGACATCGACCCCTTCCTCCTTGAGCCGATCGACGATCAATCGCCCGGAGAGATCGTCTTTTTTTCCCGATGCAATCGAGTCAGACATCGCGAGCACAGCAGCGCGAAGAGGGGTTTCAAACGATTCTTTGAAATCAGACTTCCCCCCTTTCTTTTCGACAAGTTTGACGCCCACGATCTCCATCGTTTCATCAAGCATCTTCATCATGTCATACAGCGTCAACGCGGCAATGGACGCGGCAGTGAGCGCTTCCATCTCGACGCCGGTCGTGTAGATTGCCTTGACCTCTGTTTCGATCTCAATTCTGCTGTCGCCGATCTCTGCGCCAGAGGAACATCCGCCTTCGGCGGAAAATCTGCAATCAACGAAATCCAGCGGCAGCGGATGGCAATACGGAATCATCTGACTTGTGTTCTTCGCCGCCTGAATAGCCGCTACTTTCGCCACCGAAAACGGATCGCCTTTGGGAATCTTGTGTTGGTGTATCAGCTGTATGGTTTCGGGTTTCAGCTTCAGCACCGCTTTGGCCATTGCGGTGCGCAGTGTCTTGGTTTTCTTTGAAATGTCAAGCATCGTCATCCTCCCTGTACAATTGCTTCGTCTGATCCATAGCGTTCAACTTGCTCTCGTATGACTTTCGCAGTTGTGACGTACGCAAAGCCAAATGCCAGATTGAGCAAACTCGCAACGTGCATCTCTTCACAAACCGATCCGGTGGCATCGGCGACAAAGAACACCCGGTAGTCCCGATAGTACGCTTCCCGTGCCGTCGATTCGCAACATAAATTCGTCATGATACCTGTGATGGCCAGGTCTTCAACCTTCATTACTCGCAGGACAGTTTCAAGGTCAGTGTTGTAAAAACCGCTATAGCGATGCTTGTAGACGATTTTCTCGTTTGGCAGGGGCGCGATGCCCTTATGCACTCTCGCCTCCTCACTCCCTTCCAAACACATGCCTTCCCACCACTGTTGCATGATGCCGGCATCGCTCAAGTTGGGACTATGGACATGACATGTATAGATAACGGGTCGGTTTGCTGCTCGAAACGTCTCGATAAGCTTCCTGATGCCTGGCAAAACCGCCAATCCGCCGCACGTGAACGTCGACGATGCTGGATCGAGAAAGAATTTCTGCATGTCGATCACCAGTAAAGCCGCCTTTTTAACGTTCAATGACATTTTGTGTGTATTGGATGGTTCAATGCGCTTCAGCCATTGTTCCGTCCGTACCTTCAAGTTTTCTGTTGTCACGTAGGAATCCATGGATGCCTCCTTCAACAATTGTTGAGGTTCAAAAGACCAGTAGCTATCGCTCTTCGTGGATATTGGGCACGATTAGACGGTTTTTATTCCCATGTTTTCAAACACCCGCCGAATGCAAGGACTTTTCCTCCCGCGTCGAGAAATTCTTACTGCTGATATCTGCCAGGCCTACACCCCAAGAGAAGAACTGCAATGTGTTCTCCTCAATTGCCGAGCGAAAAGTCCGAACAGGGGATAGCGTTCCAGACAGTGTCTGCTTCATTGGGAGAGAGCGCTGTGGAGATGCTCACAAACCCTATCCTCCAATCGAAATCATTGCGCGGTTTCTTGACTCGACTAGCTCATTCGCGCCAGGATGTTTTTCCCATTTCAAAATCACTGCCGCACGAATAGAATCCTCGATCACATCGCGGGCTGCCCCAGCCTGAAGCAGACACTTCAAGTCTACCTCATCCCGGGCAAACAAGCAGTTCCGCAGCCGCCCATCCGCTGTGAGCCGCAAGCGATTGCATTCGGCGCAAAAGTGCTCGCTCATCGTTGTAATGAATCCGACGATAGCGTGGCTTCCTGCAATCTGAAACTCTTTCGCCGGACCATGAACGGTGCTGTTCCGCTGCAGAGGGACTAGATGATATTTCGCTTCGATGATTTCTTTCATTTGTTGATAGGGGATGAATTGAACTTCATTCCATCCGTTCCCCCAGAACGGCATGTACTCGATAAATCGAATGTTGAGCGACCGCACATTCGCAAATTCAACAAAGTCGAGAAGTTCATCGTCGTTGAATCCACGCATAACCACTGTGTTCACCTTCAGCGAA
>JBHHZW010000108.1:0-7260 GCA_046758305.1 Bacteroidota bacterium
AGTGGGCAACCCCCTCGTAGAAAGCGTGTTGATCAATTATGCTACTGCCAAACGATGGGACTTCAGCCCGTCTTCTGTTACGCAGCCTGTTTCCAACAGTTTATTGGCCACTGGAGACTGGTACCGGATCGAAGTTCAGGAAAGTAGAATGTACCGCCTCGATGCAAACTTTCTCATCGATGCTGGAATCGACGTTTCACAGCTCGACCCGAGGACGATCAAAGTTTACGGGAATGGAGGGCTCGAGCTCCCGACTGCTCTTGACGCTCCGCGGCCGACTGACCTGATCCAAAACGCGATCTATGTTGCCGGCGAAAACGATGGAAGGTTTGATCCGAGCGATTACCTTTTATTTTACGGGCGTGGAACACGTGAGTGGAGACACGACCCTGCAACACGCACATTTCGACATTACTTAAACCACTACAGTGAGTCAAACTATTACTGGCTCACGTATGATGGGGATTTGGGAAAGAGAATGGCTGAAGAACCGTCGCTTGCTGAGCCGAACCCGTATCGCGCTCCGAGATTTACTGAAAAAATCCATGTCGAGGAGGAGCGGAGTAATCTCATCGACTCAGGGCTTGAATGGTTTGGGCAGTCGTTCAACCCCAACGATCAGTTCGTGTTCACGAGCAAACTCGAAGGGTTAGTACGTGAGGAGCCAATCGACTATCGTCTTACCCTGTTGGCCCGGAGCGATGTGAACACGACCTTCCGGATCGAGGAAACCGCGGGGAGAGTCCTTGGCACACTCTTGATCGGTCCGGTGATCATGACAGGCAATTCCGGATTGATTTTCAATTATGCCAATCGCGGGACAGTCGATATTCGTTCGACCGGCGGACTTTCAGAGGACCGCAGCAATTTGAAGTTCATCTACCAAGCATCGAAGAGCACAGCGATCGGGTGGCTCGATTGGTTTGATATCCTCTACCAGCGACGATTCGTCGCCGTTAATGATCTACTACGCTTTACCTCTCCCGACACTACTGCGGTTATCGAGTATGAGCTGAACGGCTTCTCCAACAGCAACATTACGGTTTTTAACGTCACACGCTTTGCCGATGTTGGAGTGGTCTCGAACGCCTTTGTGAGTGGCAGCACGTTCCGGTTTCAAAGTGCCCAGACCTCAGGAACAGTCAGTGAGTATATTGCGATCGGGCAGGGTGGATACAAACAGCCGGCAGGCATTCAGCGCGTATCCAATTCCAATGTCCGTGGGATGTCCGATGGCGCTGAGTTCGTCATTATTACGCACCGGGATTTTCTGACCGCTGCAAACCGGTTGAAACAATACCGGGAGCAACCGGGAGACGATTTTCACTCCAGTGTCGTCGTAGATGTTCAGCACATTTTCAACGAGTTCGGTGGCGGCTTACCTGACCCGACGACTATTCGAGATTTTCTCGAGTATGCGTACGAGAACTGGAAAACCAAACCAGTGTATGTACTCTTCTTTGGCGGCGGCGATTACGACTACCGCAACCTGACTGGTCAATCGAAGATATTCATTCCTCCTTTTAATACCTTGGAATCTCTTTTTCAGATTCGGAGTTTTGCTTCGGATGACTATTTTGTAAACGTCGCAGGTCAAGGAGAAGAGCAGAGGATCGGGACGGTGGACCTCATTGCGGGCCGACTGCCGGTCCGGTCATCCAAGGAAGCCGACATCGTTGTCCAGAAAATCATCGATTATGAGCACAATCAAGCTCTGGACATTTGGAGGAATAGCGTCACCTTCGTGGCAGACGATGCCATCACCACAAGCACCGCAAACGAGAGCATGCATACGGACCAGACGGAAACTCTGGTGAATGTCCATACTCCGAATTCGATTGAGAGGAAGAAAATCTACTTGGCGGAATACCCGACCGTGATCACATCGACTGGCCGGCGAAAGCCCGATGTGAACAAGGCCATTGTGGACCAGCTGAACCGTGGGTCGTTGATCATCAATTATATTGGACATGGAAACCCTCGCATCTGGGCTCACGAAAATGTTTTTGTAAAGGAGACAACGATTCCGCAGCTGCAGAACAAGGACCGGTTGTTCTTCGTCGTTGCTGCCACGTGTGATTTCTCGCGGTTCGACGAGCCTGCTGAACAAAGTTCAGCTGAACTGCTCGTGGCAACGGAGGCAGGAGGAGCAATTGGCTGTCTCTCTGCAACGCGCGGAGTGTTCTCTTCGAGCAATGCTCAATTCAACTACGCGTTTTTTGACCGACTGTTTATGCGCGACGCTCAAGGTCGCACCCAACGGCTCGGGCTTGCTCTGTTCAACTTGAAGCAGCTGTTTACCTCGCAGAATGATCAAAAATACTTCTTGCTCGGTGACCCGATCATGCGCCTCTTGACTCCGCCGAACGTCGCGAGGATTGACAGTATCAATGGCCGCACAGTCGCAACACCCGTGCAGCTCAAGGCGCTGAGCCGGATCACCGTTGACGGGACAGTGAGGAAGTCAGATGGAACGGAGTGGACTGACTTCAACGGGCGAGCATTGGTGGTAGTGCTTGATTCCGAGCGATCTCGGTCGATTCCGGACGGTCAGGTGGTTTTGAATTTTAGTGTCCCGGGTGGGACGATCTACCGGGGCGAAAATTCGATCAAGAACGGACGATTTTCTGCATCGTTTGTGGTGCCGAAAGACATTTCCTATGAGAACCGGAATGGTCGTATCACCGTCTACTTCTGGAACGCCGGTGCCGACGGTAGTGGTTTCACGGAAAACATCATCGTCGGAGGAACGGATTCGTCTGCGCCTGCCGATGTCGACGGGCCGCGGATTGACATCTTCCTCGATAACCGCAGTTTCCGATCGGGCGACGTGGTGGCGGAGAATCCAGTGCTGATCGCGGACCTTTTTGACGAGAACGGGATCAATACGTCGGGCGCGGCGATCGGCCACCGACTGGAAGCTTGGATTGATAATAGCGCGCAGAGTGTCGACCTGACAGATTTCTACAAAGGAAAGATCGATAGCTTCCGGGAGGGCGTTGCGGAATATCAGCTGAGTGGTCTCGCACCGGGACATCATTCAATCCGGGTGCGTGCGTGGGACGTCTACAATAATTCGAATTCGCAAGAGGTCTTCTTCTCCGTTACTTCAAGCGGTCAACTGAGAGTCGTGAATGTCTTTAATTTTCCGAATCCGTTTTCAGGATCAACGGTGTTTACCTTTCAGCATAACCAGCTCTTGCCGGTGGACGTCGACATCAAGATTTATACGCTTGCAGGTCGATTGATCGAGACACTCCAGACTCGTGGCGTTTCGGATCGGTTCGTGCGGATTCCGTGGAACGGCCGCGACCGCGATGGCGATGAACTTGCAAACGGAGTTTACTTCTATAAGGTGATCGTGAAGACGCAGGAGGGAGAGTTGAGTGATGAATCGCTTGGAAAATTGACCGTTCTACGGTAGATGGAGGATTTGGCACATTTTCTTGCCTTGATTCTGAGAGCGAAAGATGCTACATTAATTAACGTCTTCTTCAGACTGTCGGTGTATCAGTCCGGGGAAGAGAATTTGGTCACACACTATAAAGTATGAGCGGAGGTTGATCGTTATGTTTTATCACACGATGAAGGGATTAGCGGGCACTTGTGGACTTGCCGCGATCGCATCGAGGCTTGCCTCCATTGTTCTCTTGTCGGTGCTCCCGCTTACGGCGTTTGGCCAGGGCGAATCTGCTGTTCCCTTTTTGTTGATCTCTCCGAATTCCCGTGCGAGCGCAATGGGCGAATCCGGAGTAGCATTAGCGGATGATGCGGCCTCGATTTTCTGGAATCCGGCTGGTCTGGCCTTCCAGATGGACGAAGGTAAGGAGATTTCGATTACTCACGCCAACTGGCTGCCGCAGTTCGGGCAGTCGGATTTGTTCTATGATTACCTGAACTTTCGGTATCCCATGCCCAACTTTGGAGGAACGCTGGGCGCGAGCATAACGTACTTCAACCTCGGAGAATTTGTACGCACGACGATCGACCCAACCCCTCTGGAAACGTTCAAGAGTTTCGACTTTGCAGTTACCGTAGGCTACGGGGCGCGAGTTTCTAACAGTCTGGCTCTCGGTGTAAACCTCCGCTTCATTCACAGCAACCTGGCCCCGTTCGGGGCGGGGCAGGAGGAGGGTGCTGGAAGGGCATCGACGATCAGCTTTGACATTGCCACGCTGTGGCGGCCGACCCATTTGCGTATTCCATTGCTCGGGTTGCAGCTCGACGATCGATTCGGTTTGGGTGTCAATCTTTCCAACCTCGGCCCGAAGGTGACCTACATCGATGCGGCACAAGCGGACCCACTGCCGACGAACTTCCGCCTGGGTCTTGCGTTCGATGTCCTGCAATCTGAATACAATAACCTTACATACACACTTGATTTCAGCCGTCTGCTCATCCGGAGGCACCGAGCCGATACGACCGGAGGGGCTGTTGGAAAGGCGAAGCCGCCAGATCCGTTCTACAAGGCCATCTTCACAGCGTGGGGTGACGGTGGTCTCCGAAAAGCGAACGTGTCGACCGGTCTTGAGTATTGGTACGGTCGGCCGAGGTTGATTGCGCTTCGAATGGGATACTTCTGGGAAGATCCCCAGTACGGCAACAGGAAGTTCCTGAGTTTTGGGGCTGGCATTCGATACAACATCTACGGTTTTGATTTCAGCTATATCTCCACCTTCGAAGAGAATCATCCCCTCTCAGATACGCTTCGCTTTACACTCCTCATCGCATGGGGTGGTGGTGAATGACCCGTCGACGACTCCCGACGGGTCCATCGACACATCGGGTCGTTCCGACACGAAGTGTTCCTTCGGAAGGGAATGCCTTCGGTATAGACGACTCGTCGAGTTGACGGAATGAGAGGAAGATCCTGCACCCGAGCGTGAATGTGAAATCTGTTGTTCTTGCTAGCTTCGTATCCACCTCGATCAGTTTTGCATATCAGTTCAATCACCCCCTCGTTCTGACAGGGGGTGATTTTGTTTTTGAAGGAAACGGGAAGTCCCACGGCGTGTCCCGAGTTCTCTCTGAGACCGCAGGTCGCTGGGATACACTCCGCCTGCTCGCGATCATGGTAGAATTTCAAGAGGATGCCGACTCGCGAACTACGGGAACTGGAACTTTCGACCTTTCCAGCAGCACCGCCCCCATCATCGACGCACCTCCTCATGACCGTTCTTATTTCTTAAATCATCTCACGTTCCTCGAGAATTACTTCCGGAAGGTGTCGGACGGAAGAATACTCATCCGCAGTGAAGTCCTCGACGCAGTCATCACCTTGTCGCAGCCTATGCAGGCATACAGTCCGCCGAAGGACGGACCGAACCGGGTGCTCGGAGATCTTCTGGTGGATGCTTGGCACGCTGCGGACTCGCTTCATCCGGAAATCGATTTCTCGGTGTTCGACGTCTTTACGGTGTTCCATGCTGGTGTCGGTCGAGACATCGACCTTGTGAGCATCCTTGGGTTTGATCCGACGCCGCTTGACATCCCGTCCGTCTTTATCGGACTTGAAGCATTGAAAAGCTTCTACGGGGAAAGCTATCGCGGAGTCCCGGTCGACAGTGGAGCATCTTTTATCGACCACTCGATGATTGTCCCCGAGACCGAGAATCGGACGATTGCCACGATTTCGGGAGATGAGCTTCTTCAGCTCAGTATCAATGGACTGCTTTGTGCCAGCTTCGGGAGTTTTCTCGGGCTGCCCGATTTGTTCGACACGAACACGGGCCGTACTGCAATCGGGCGTTTTGGCTTGATGGACGGTCAATCGATCTTCAGCTTCTCTGGGTTGTTTCCTCCAGAGCCCTCCGCTTGGGAAAAGGCCTATCTTGGATGGGTCGACCCGATCGTTGCATCGCCTGGGACGACAGCGTTCACGGCGCGTGCCGCCGGGTTGAGCGGCAGCGACAGCACTATTTTTCGCATACCGATCAGTGCGCGGGAATATTTTCTGGTCGAAAACCGCAACCGTGATCCTCAGAAAAACGGGCAGACGGTGATGATGATCTTTAACGGCGAGGCGGTGCAGAAAACCTTCCTGCGCGACACTATAGGGTTCAACGCGTTCGATGTCAGCGAGGTGTATGGTAGTGTGACGGATGTGGAAGATTATGACTGGAGTCTGCCCGGTGGAGTTTCACCAACCGGAGAATTCTTCGATGGAGGAACCCTAATCTGGCATGTGGACGAGGACGTGATTCAGGTGAACCTTTCCACCAACACCGTGAATGCTGATCCGATACGGCGTGGTGTGGATCTGGAAGAAGCTGACGGTTCGCAGGACATTGGTCAGGAATTCGGCTTCCTTTCTCCGGGAGCGGGTAGCGAGGAAGGTACGGCGCTCGATTTTTGGTTTTTGGGAAATACGGCCCCAGTGTACAAGAACGAGTTTTCTTCTACGACTCATCCAAACAGTCTCAGTAATGCGTCGGCAAATAGTCTGGTCTCGATTCGGGATTTCAGCAAACGTGCACCGATCATGAAGTTTACTGTCCAAATTGGAGACGAGAGGATCGATCCACTGGATGGTTATCCGAAATTTGTGGGCAAGTCGGAAGGAAACTATTCACCTCAAGTTATCCAGGACAAGGTATTTGTGAGTGTCAATGACAGTGTTTTCGCCTACACGTTGGATGGTTCGAGCGCGACGCCGCAACCAGCCGGCCTGTTTTCAGCGGTTGGTGGCCAGTTCCCCATCGCCTTTGTTCGTCAAGATGGTTCGGACGACATCTTCGCCGGGGTGCAGGATAGCTCCATCATTGTCTGGACGGCTAGCGATCTCGACACAGATGGGAAATACGATGTGATATCAACGGCGTCGATTATAACTTCTGGGAGGATCAGCACCAGTCCTGCTATTCATCCGACCGATTTCACGCTTATTGTCGGAAACGAGAACGGTGATGTAACGGTTCTTCAAAACGACTCGGTGACCGCGGTCCAGAAAATCTCCTCAGAAAGGATCACATCCTTAGCGCTGAATGCGGAAATTGTGAACCCTCTTCTTGGTGTCGTCGCGATCACGGAGCGTGAATTGATTCCGATCGCTGGGGATTCCATTCAACTTCCGTTTTCGTCTGGCCAATGGGAGGTTGTTTTCGGGCTATTGCCCGACGGGACACCATTCTTTGTCGTATCGAATCGCGGTGGAGAGCGTGTTCAGGTTTATGACGGATCGCTGAGCATCCTGTTTTCCTGGGACTTCGCATCAGGAGCGAATGGGTTGTCATCCGCCGCATTGGGAGATATTGACGGAGC
>JBHHZW010000109.1:0-7260 GCA_046758305.1 Bacteroidota bacterium
CAAAGTCGAGATTGCATCCCTCCTTGAAGAACCTAGCAGGGTCCAGACGAAGATTGTTGCAGCGAAGCGTGCCCCCATCGCGATCAAGCAGGTGATCTTGAACGATTTTGAGATCACGAGCTTTGGAGAAGTCAAATCGCGCGTGGACCGCTGCCAGACGTGCCATCTCGGTGCTCGAGAGGAGCTCCTCAAGGATGCTCCACAACCCTTCAAAGCCCACCCTACTCCTGAGCTTCTTGCGATCCATCCACCTGAACTTTTCGGCTGCACTCCGTGTCATCGGGGTCAAGGCCCTGCGCTGACGCCCGGTGACGCACACGGTGACGGAGACCCCCACTGGGAGTGGCCGATTCTGCGTAGTGAGAATGTGTATGCCGGCTGCAATTCCTGTCACTACAACGAGGCCGTGACAAAATACGCGGAGCCACTGAACAAAGCGAAAATGCTCTTAACGGAATCGGGATGCTTCGGATGCCACGACATCAAGGGATTCAACGACCTTCAGAAGATCGGGCCCGAGCTGAACGACCTGAACGCCAAGGTAATACCCGAGTGGCTATTCCGATGGATCAAGAATCCCAAGGAGTATAATGCTCACACTCGGATGCCGAATTTCCGATTCGATGACGAGCAGTCGGAATCCGTCACAGCCTACCTCGTTTCCATCGGAAAAGGAAGCCGATATCGCCCTGCCCACCCACCAGGTTTTTTTCGAGGAGGTAACGCACAGCGTGGGAAAGAACTGGCACGTACGGTTGGCTGCATCGGCTGTCATGTCGCCGGCGATCAAGTGAGAGTTCGGGAAGCACGAGGCACAAGTCATGACATAGCACCAGAACTCACGAGGGTTGGAAGCAAGGTCGACCCCGACTGGCTCTTCGACTGGCTGAAGAATCCGAGGCGGTATCGCCCAAATACTAGAATGCCCAGTCTGCGGCTCACGGATACCGAGGCTCGCGACATCGTCGCATTCTTGATGACGCTGAAAGATGACCAGCCGTCAGAACCCGTGCAACTCAACCTGAACGATCCGCAGAAGATCGCACGGGGAAAATCGCTCATTCGCGAATATGGCTGCTTCGGATGTCATGATATCAAGGGGATGGAAGGTGTGGGGAAGGTGAGTGTTGCTCTGTCCGAGTTCGGACGGAAGCACCTGGACCAGATGGACTTCGGTGATACGAAAGTCCCCCACACGTGGGATGACTGGGTGTATAACAAGTTCAAAGACGCACGGGTTTTTGCGACCGATCGGATCGTGCAAAAAATGCCCGTGTTCTCATTCTCCGATTCGGAAATCAAGTCGTTGCGGATGTTGTTCAAGAGTTTCGTGAAAGAGCGTCCGCTCGAAGCGTATCGGCACCCATGGACCAGTCGCGAACAGAATTTAGCACTGGGGCAACGCATGACCCAGTTGTACAACTGCATCCAGTGCCATCAGCTGGAAGATCGAGGTGGGTTCATCCTGACTACGTATGACGATCCCGGTCTTGGTCCCCCTCCGATTACGGGCCAAGGCGCGAAGGTTCAGGAACCCTGGCTCCACGGTTTCCTCCAGAACCCGACACCGCTGCGGCCATGGCTAAAGATTCGAATGCCGAGCTTCCAATTGACCGACGGGGAAATCACTACGATCACGAAGTATTTTCTCGCGATTTCGGATCAACAGCTTGAGTTGCGCGACTATGCAAGCTTCCAGCCGGATCCAAAGCTGCTCAAACCCGGAGCCAAGCTGTTCAAGACGTTGCAATGTGAGCAGTGTCATCAGCTCACAGCGGAGGGGCCGATCGACCCATCCAGTCTCGCTCCGGATCTGGCGCTCGCGAGAACTCGATTGAAGCCAGAATGGGTCATCGAATGGCTCCGAGACCCAAACGAGATTCAGCTGGGAACGAGAATGCCGACGTACTTCTATGAGGGTACCACGCCGGAGCCCGATATTCTGGACGGTGACGCTGAGAAACAGATCATTGCGTTGCGCGATCACGTCTTTTCGATCGGCAAGAGTAAATAAGAATACTATTTCCAGTCTCCGTTTGTCCGCTTTTCCCACAAAGCTGCAGACTGGCCTGCGACAATACTGTAGTCGTTGGACAACCCTACAAAACTTCCCGTCGCATTCTGAGTGTCCCCCTGAAAAATGTTAACGCATCTCGATTGAGCTGCGGTGTGCTCTCTTGCTCTGACGCAATTTACTTGTATGTGTGGAGCTTTTTGAGTAATTTGCAACAAGAGGGGGGAATGCTCATGAATTATGATCAGCCAACTCTCGTTGTCATGGTGTTCCTCTGTGGACTTCTCCTGCAATCCTGCGAGGAAGATTTCTCACCCAAAGCCCCATTCGAACAAAAGCTCGTTGTGTTTTCACTCCTCACCGCGGCTCAGGACACCCAGTACGTTCTGATTTCTCGGACGTATGATGTAGAGGGATTCGACCCATTCCGGAACCGTCAGTCACCGGAGGTTCCGGATGCAGAGGTGAAGGTCACTAGGGACGATGAAATGACTATTTTCTTTCAAGACACTACGATTCAACTTGACAGCAACGAACGCTACGGAGAGGAAGGCGTTGCCTACTATGCGGCGGGATTCCGGATCCTTCCTCGTAGGCTTTACAGGCTAGAGGTACAATCACCAGCATATGGACGCGTAACGGCCTCATTCGGGACTCCGGATGCAGTCAGAATCGGACATTCAATCGATCACGAGACCGACGACCTCCTTGTGACAGCGACCAGCCGGGGCGCAAAAGGATTCCTGATACGTCTCTTTGTCGTGTACAAGTTGACGAGTGACAAGATCGCGGTAGAGAAGGCACTCGAAGTTCCTATTTTGATTACAAATGATGGCGAGCGAATTTACCCGCAGGTGGATCGTCTCAACACGCGACGTTTCCGCCGAGATCTCATCGCAGCCGTCCTGGGGGATGCCCTTCGGTCGGCCAGCTCAGGAACCGTGGAAGACATTGGTCGAATAGTTGTTGTCTGGGCGTTGGATCCGAACGCTTACAACTACTATCAAATCGTTCGCGGTTTCAATGATCCCTTCTCCGTACGTGTCGACGAACCCGATTATACGAACATCGAGGGAGGGCTGGGTGTATTTGGAGGAGTGCTCGTGGATTCCCTTTTCGTGAGGACCCAATAGGATACAGCAAATGGCGATCCGGTCTGATTATCTGCTCGTTTTCCCGGTCTTGACAGTCCTGCTTGTCGTGCAGCCGGACGCCCGGTGCCAGACCTCTCCTGGCTCGCTTCGGGGCGTCGTAACCGACAGCACGACCGGTGAGACACTGCCATTCGCGAACGTTGTTCTTGAAGGTACAAATTTTGGTGCAGCCACAAATAGCCATGGTTTATACCTGATTTCTCGCATTCCGCCTGGCAAGTATCGGGCAGCGGTAAGTTATATCGGTTATAAGATCGCGGTCCGTGACGTTTCCATTGGTAGTGACCGATCGACGACGCTTTCGTTTGCATTAGCTCCAGAGCCGATTGAGCTCCAAACAGTCATTAAGACAGGAGAACGCTTTCGTCGCGCCGACGAGACGGCGGTGAGCATCCATCCGATTGGACCGCAGGAGATCTCCATCGTGCCTTCGGCTGTCGAGCCTGATGTCTTCCGAGTCATTCGCGCTTTGCCAGGAGTCGTCTCCACGAGCGATGTGACCGCCCAATTTTTCGTTCGTGGTGGAGGCGGAGACCAAAACCTCATTCTGCTTGACGGAATGACAATCTACAACCCATTTCATGCGTTGAGTCTCTTCAGCATTTTTGACACGGACATCATAAAATATGCTGAATTGCAGACCGGGGGTTTCGGCGTGGAACATGGGACGAGGCTTTCCTCCGTGCTCAATATCGTTACGCGCGAAGGGAACCGAAATCGTGTTACTGGTAAGGCGAGCGCAAGCCTTCTTGCCGGAAAGACGATCGTGGAGGGGCCGATGCCGTTCCTGGGCGGTTCTTGGATGGTCTCGGCTAGAAAAAGCTATTTTGATGGGACGCTTAAGAAGTTTGTGCATCAGCGTCTCCCGTTGTCGTTCTATGATGCCGTCGGTTCGGCCACTCTGTGGTTCCGTGACATCCAGCGGTTTTCGTTTCATATGTTTGCGAGTGGAGATGATGTCCGTAATCTGAGCTCTACAGAACCGAATTACCGCTGGAGAAACCGCGCCTTCGGAATAAAATACACGCAGCCCGTGAGTAACAATTTTCTGGTCGATATTTTCCTCTCCCGGAGTTTTTTCAGGGGTGAATTGGAATCGAAGCAGAGCAATGTGAGACCAGTGTTCTCAAAAGTAGAGGATATCTTTTTCTACGCGAACTTGGTGTCCATCGTGAAGTATCCCAACGAGATGATGGTCGGATTTATGTATCGGATTCCGCGATTTCGGTACTCGGTTACGAACGCCGCAGGGTTTCCTGTATCCGTGGACAATTCGATCACTGAAGGCGCTATGTGGTTCCGATATAAGTGGGAAAAGCCAGATAAGTATGGAATTGAAGTAGGACTGCGGACAAATTTTCCTTTGCTCGTCGAGGATCTCCAGTACGTGTTTGAACCGCGCCTGAACGTTCGATATTCCGTGCTACCCTTTCTTACGCTGCGGGGTGGTGTCGGGCGACATCATCAGCAGATGATCACGGTAACGAACGAAGATGATGTGCTCCCCCTCTTCGAAGCCTGGATTCCTGTGATGTCTCCCTTTGACCCGGAACAGGCTGACCATTTCATTCTTGGAATGGAATCGATGGCTTGGCAGAAAGTTGAGATCTCGGTTCAGGGATACTACAAGAAATTTCGAAATCTGGTGTCCTTTAACCGGGACAAAATCGACCGGTTCGACCCTGATTTCGTTCAGGGAGAAGGGAAGTCGTACGGAGTCGAGTTCTTGATCCGCAAAACTTCGGAGAGGTTTTATTGGTGGGCTTCGTACACGTTGGGATGGACTTTCAAGAGAGATAACAATTCAACGTACGCGCCTCGCTACGACCGAAGGCACACACTCAACTTTGTAGCTGTGCTGAAGTTAGGAAAGGGCTGGGAAGCGAGTGGTCGTTGGGAATTTGGGTCCGGTCTCCCATTTACACAATCTGCCGGTTTCTATGACCGTCTGCAGTTTTCTGGAGGATTCGACAGCACGTTCGTTGGCGAGGTCGGTGCTCCCTACACAGCGCTGGGTCCAAAAAACCAGGGCCGCCTGCCTGTGTACCACAGGCTCGACCTCAGTCTATCGAAGGTGCTGAACCTTCAATTCGCAACCCTGACAGCCGAAGTGGCTATCGTGAATGTCTATGAACGCCGAAATATCTTTTACTTCAACCGCTCTAGCGGACAACGGGTAGATCAATTGCCATTCCTGCCGACGATTAACATCTCCGCTTCTTTCTAAGCAAATCAGTGTAAGCACTTGTGAGTCGGGCAGTTCGCCTCCGCAAGCTAAAGCACTCTCTAGCCCTCTGGACACTGCCTATCCCGAGCTCCCTCCTCCTTGGCTCGTCCTCTATGAGTGACTCGATTGCATTTGCCAGAGCTTCTGGAGAACCTGGAGGAACCTGAAGCCCGGTTTGTCCATGAAGTACTATGTCCGCAACGCCATCGCAGTTACTGGATACAACCGGCTTTCCCATCGCCATCGCCTCGATCACGACGTCTCCGAATGCCTCCGCATGGGAGGGAAAGACAAAGATGTCGAATGAAGCCATGATTGCTGGAATATCCCTTCTAAATCCAGTGAATGTTACTAGTCGGTCTAAACCCGATTCCTTTGCTCGCTGTTGGATCTGTGCTTCGTAGGCGTGCTCCCCAAGACTTGCCTCTCCAACAATCAACGCTCGAACTTTGGGAAATTTTGCCCTGAGGATTGTCATTGCCTCGAGAAAATCCTCGTGGCCCTTACCTGGAGAGAATCGACCAACCATTCCGAGGAGAATGTGGTCAGATCTTATCTTGAATTCTTTCCTTATCGGTTCAGGGCTAACCCTTGCTGCGGAAAAAACATCGATGTCAACTCCGTCATGTAGTACCTCAACTTTCTGATCTGATAGGGGACAAGTTTCCAGTAGATTTCTCTTGATTACTGTCGAGATAGCAATTGCGCGGTCGACGTTATTGTAAATCCATCTGTGAAACGGGTCTCTTTTTGGTATGTAGGATCCCACTCGCTTCGTTAGCAGTATCGGGATAGCTTTTCGCGACAGTTTCACGGCTGGAACGAGGGTCCAAAGGTCTTTTGAAAGCTGAGCGTGAACGATTTCAATGTCGTGCCCCGTGATGATATTCCTCACTTTGAGAATTCCGAGCGGTTCAGGGAAATCTCGAAGTACGATTGGGATAGTCTGAATGTTTTGTGACTGGGCCTCTAGTTCAAGTCGGCTGTTCGGATGGCAGATTAGGATAACGCGGTGTGATTCCTTGCCTAGCTCGGCACATTCCTGGAGAGTCTGCATTTCGAGACCGCCCCAGGAGGGCGAGGAGCACGATTGAAGAACCGTCCACTGTCCAGCGGATCCCATAACTCTATCGAAACGAGAAAGAATGGTGTTTTAGATGCTCCCGGAATCCATTTGGCCACGGCGGGTCGGCCAGTCGCCTTGTCATTCCCTGGTAAGGATGGAGGGGTTCTTTCTCCTGAGGTAGATCAGATAATTCCTCGTTGGGAGGATGATTGGCTTGAGGATTTCTTACCAAGAAAATAAGTCGAAGATCTTGAAGTGCCGACTTTGAGAAACGTTTCAAGTTCCTACATGTATGAAGGTTATACGAATACGGTTCACTATTGTCATGAAGCTCGGGGCTGATGTTTCACCACACGAAACGGTACGTTGAGCACCCTATCCATACCTCCGATCGATGATGATCGATTTGGACGTCGCAAGCCCAGTGAAATTGTTCCGAAACCCCCTGGTCCTGCAGCGCCGAGTGCAGTGCCCGGACGGTAGTCTCACACCGAAATATAAGTGATGAACCAATTTCAGGAGCCGTGCGGTGAAGTATTGTTCGTCATTACGGCTTTCATATCGTTGCTTACGGTCAGGTCCGTAAATACGCTTTCGTTTGTGATGGACCCATCAGCTGCTGTGAACATGGGGCATACCTACGGTCATCGCGTGGATCATGCTGTACTCCGGAAGGCTGTCCAGGAGCTCGTTAATTTGCTTGTACATCCAGATGGCGAACCAGTCCGACTGATGGTGAAGTAGCTAAAGAACTCGATATTTTCGGTCTTCTTCTTGTTTGGTGTTTTTCCCGGCGTGG
>JBHHZW010000110.1:0-7235 GCA_046758305.1 Bacteroidota bacterium
ACCACAACAACCGGGTCGACCGCTGTTGCGTGGTGCATTTTGAATGGAATTTGACGTTCTGATTCGGTATTATTGACCTCAACCCGGATTTATTTCGAACAATCGTTTCCAAGAGGATCTCATGGCAAGATCATCCTTCATCGACCTTGACATCTATCCGCCGTTTGAAGGATTCCCGAAAGAAGGGATCGCGTTTCTCAAGAGACTCAAGCGCAACAATCATCGTGTATGGTTCGGCGACCACAAGGCTGAGTACGAATCCTTCGTCAAGCTCCCGATGCAGTCATTGATCGCAGCTCTGAAGCCGCGGATCACGCAGTTCGCCCCGGATATCTACGTCGATCCGAGGAGGTCGATGTTTCGCATCTATCGTGACACGAGGTTCAGCCAGGATAAGACCCCGTACAAAACGCACGTGGCAGCGATTTTCCATCCCAGAGGTCGCTGGCGGGAGAGTGCCGGCTTGTATCTGGAAATTGCACCCCGATATGTGGGGCTGGCTGGTGGGATTTACATGCCGGAGAGTGCGCAGTTGAAGTTGATCCGCAAGGCGATTGCGGAGCGTTCTGAAGAGTTTTTGGCAATCGTTGAGGAAAAAAATTTTCGAAAACTCTTCGGGGGTTTGGAGGGAAACACATTGCAGCGGGTGCCGCAGGGATATCCCGCAGATCATCCAGTGGCGAAATGGCTCAAGTACAAGCAGCTTTACCTCTATGTGGAATGGCCGGAATCGAAGTGTTACGGGCAGAACTTCGTCGATGAGGTCATCAAGGTCTTCCAGGAAATGATGCCGCTGGTGCGATTTCTCAACGAGGCGGTGGATTGACGTGCAGATTGTGTCAACCTCAGGTTGCAGTGCGTGTACGCTCCAGAGAGAAATTTGTATGTAATATTGACAGGGTTTGTTCGGCGGACGTGTCTTTTCCCCATTATTTCCATTTGCCTCCCTTATGGCGAAGTCCCAAGGGTGCAATCCAACACGAAGTGTCCCTTCGCGAAGGATCACTTCGTGAAGGACTCCTTCGGAGGAGCAGTTTGTGACCATCTGCCGATCCGAAGGATTCCTCCGAGGGAGTCCCTTTGGCGAAGCCACCCGCGAAGCGGTCACTTCGTGACACTTTGTGGCAGGACTTCGGAAAGGCATTCCATTCGGGACCTTGGGGATTGACTTTCCCGATCGTTCTCTCTACTTTTTCGAGTGATGCAGCAATCTGAATAACTGACTTACCCTCTTTCCATTCTCGTGAACATTCCAGATTAACCTGTCGTGAAGTTTCCCAACAGCTATCTACTGACCTCTGCTCTACTCACGGCCATCTCGCTCTCCTCTAACGCGTATGACCTACGTTCGCTTCCTCTCATTCCTCGACCCCAGCGCATCTTCGACGGTGGTGGATCCTGTTCAATCGACTCGACAACGATCATCATCCTTGGAAAGAACGTGCGCAAGCAAGCTGGCATTATTCCTTCGGAGATCAACATGCTTCTTGAGTCCTTCGGGCTGAAATCGCTCCGCGTTATCGCCGAAGGGTCACGTTGGCCCAGAGGACGATACATCTACTTCGGTCTCCGTGAACAATCGAAGATAGCGAGAAACTATCTGAATCAACACTCCATCGTCTTCACCGATGCAATGAGGGATGAAGGATACGTTCTCCGCACGGAGGACAGTCGAGTGATGGTCATTTCAGAAACTCCGCAAGGGCTGTTCTATGGCTGCGCGACGCTGCTCGAGCTTCTCCGGCATACCGAAGGTCGCGACGTACCTTCAGTCATGATCCTTGACTGGCCGCTCCTGAAACTGCGTGGAATCTCCGACGATATGAGTCGCGGGCAGGTTTCCACGCTCACCGACATGAAGCGAATCGTCCGACAGCTCGCGCTGCTGAAACTTAACTTCTATTCTCCGTACATCGAGGACATCTTCGAGTTCAAAAATCATCCGGACATCGGTGTGGCGCGGGGGCGCATTTCCCAGGGGGAGGTGCGCGAGTTGGTGGCGTTCGCCAAACAGTACTTCGTGGATATAGTACCGACCTTCGAAACCCTGGGCCATCAGGAAAACCTCCTCCTCAAACCCCAGTACCTGAAATACGCGGAGTTTCCTGGGGCTCATGCTTTCAACGTGTCCTCCGAGGAAACGTACGTACTTTTGCGCGGCATGATTGATGAGCTGGTCGCTGTTTTCCCATCGAAGTACTTCAATATGGGGGCCGATGAATCCTGTGACGTCGGTCGCGGTGCGAGTGCAGAGCGAGTGCAACAGCTCGGCATCGCGAAGGTCCACGCGCAGCACTACCGACGCGTGTACGATGTGCTGAAAAGGCACGGCAAGACCGTGCTGATGTACGGCGACATTTTGCTCACCCATCCGGACATCCTGCCGCAAATCCCGAAAAACATCATCATCGTTGACTGGCAGTACCATGCTGACGCTCAGTATCCGAGCGCGCAGATGTTTGCCGACTCCGGATTTCAGTTCATCGTTTCGCCGGCCAGCTGGAATTTCGTGAATCCCTTTCCCCAGTATCAGACTGCAGTTCCGAACATCAAGAATCTTATCCGGGACGGTTACCGCGCCGGTGGAATGGGGACGCTCAATTCAACCTGGGGCGACTACGGCGGTGAGACGTTCCGCGAACTGAACTGGTACGGCTACGCTTGGGGGGCGGAGTGTTCCTGGTCGCCAGAGCAAGCTGATTACGTCCAGTTCAACCGAAAGTTTTTCTCATACTTCTTTGGATCCGGCGCGAAGGAAGTTGAACTTGCTTACACGATTCTCTTCGACCCGATGAACATGGTCTACTGGCACGAAATCTGGCGGCATCCCTTCCTCTCGATTCGCGAGGAATTTGTCTCTGACACGCGCATCCACATTGACGTTCGGTTGCAGGGGCTGAGAGCCACAATGCCCGTCGTATTGCAACTGGTCGAGAAAGCGCGTTCATTAGTGACACGCAACGAGGAGCATCTTGACTACCTCGAGTTTGTCGCACGACTAAAATTGTGGTTCGCGAACAAAGTGTCTACTGCGATGGAGATCAATCAACTAATAACTGGTTCTCAAGAAAAAGTGGTGTCGGAATTGACGGAAGACGTTAGGACTTTGATGGATCCTGTTGTGCGAATGTTGTCGGAGCTGAAAGATCGATTTCGGGCGCTCTGGCTTCGGACCAACAAGCCGGATAATCTTGACCTTCTCATGAGGCGGTACAACCGTCAGATAGCCTACTGGCAGGAAAAGGTGTTGGAGATCCGAAGCGGCCGCACATCGGTCGACCCGAACATTCCGAGCTTGTGGATTTACCATCCAGCCACACATCCCGCTCAGCCCGATTCCGTGCAGGCACAGCACGCGTATTTCCGACGGCATTTCGAGCTGTCGAGTCTTCCGCAGAGCGCACTCCTGCAACTCCTTGGAGAAACGTTTGCGACGGTCTATGTAAACGGCACGAGTGTCGGTCAGGTGTACGCGACGCGGTCACTCTCTCTGACCGTCGAGTACGAACGAGTGAAGTTGTTCGATATTACTCCGTATCTGCGTAAAGGAAAGAACGTGATCGCCGCGGAAGTGCAGAACTTCTACGATGAACCCGACAGAACCGGGGCGGGCTTGAACGTCTACGCAGAATTTACGAGTGCTGGTTTGACCGATACGATTCTCACAGACAGCAGTTGGGTCGTCAGCGACACTGCAGGTGCCGGTTGGACATCGATCAATTATGACGCCAGAGCTTGGCAGGCGGCAAAATCCTGGCCTTCGCGATGGCCGGTGGTGCGCCCGAATTTCGCTACGCGAAGGAGGTCGTGGATTGAGCGGTGATGCCTTGAGCGCTGCGTGTTCCCCGCCCTGCTGTGCGATGCGAAGAGCGTAATCGGGCGGGGGGACAAGGAGATTAGCACCGCGACGATTATTCAGCTGAAATCGGTTAAGGATATGTATGCTTGGGTCTTTCTATTACTTGTTGTCGCTAACTCAGCCGTAGCGTTTCCTCACAGGGCGCTCTGGCTCTGGAATACTGAAGAATTGATTGCCCGTCCAGAGCTGCGCGGCACGTTGCTTCGGGTACGTGATGAGCTCGACATCCAGGATGTCTTCCTGAATTTTCCCCATCGCTTTGAACTCAGGGAGGACAGGATACGCTGTGTACTGCTCCAAGAAGACTCGATTGCAGCGCTCGTGCGTTGGGCATCGACACAAGGCTTTCGGATCTTCGCACTGGCAGGCGAACCTGAGTGGGCGTTGCCGAAGTTTGCGGGCTATGCTGAGGCTTTCACACACGCCGTTCTGCAATTCGCCCAGCAATTGCCCCATGCTGGAACGATCAGCGGAATACACCTGGATGTGGAGCCGCATTTGCTCATACAGTTCGCGTCGCCCGTTCTTCGGACTCAGCTGTATCGGAGCAAGATTCGGCTGCACGGTCGGCTTGCTGAGATCATTCATGCGAATTCAACACTGGAATATGGAGCCGACATTCCGTTTTGGATGCATGACAGAGTGAGCTTTGACGGGAGGAGTGCACCAGTGGTGGAGTATCTGTGGCAACACGTCGATTATCTGTCCGTGTTGGTCTACCGCGATCATGCCGAAGGACCGAATGGTATCTTGAAGTTAGCTGAGCGCCACGTTGCGACGGCTGAAAAGGTCGGGAAGCAGGTCTATATCGGGGTGGAGACCCAGGAGCTGCGATTCCGTGAATTCCAGTTTATCTTAGGCAAATCCGAGAGGAATTATCGTGCTGCTCTTACAGGTAGCTGTCGCGATGTCCCGTCAGTACTCAGTAGCGGTGATCGGATTGCGGCTATCGAGGTGTTCGGGACTGTACATGTTGGAGTCCCGACGACGGCCTCACAGGACGATCTGCTTCGTCTTGCTGAGTGTTTCGGACTGTCGATCAATCACCTCGACGCGAAGTACGTCCAGGAGGAACTCGACAAGCTACGTTCTTGGTGCAGGCATCTCGGCGAATGGGAGAACCCAGAGCTCGACGTCGTGATCGATCGAAAGGGAAAGCGGTTTCAGACATTTTCGATGAGAGAGAAAGTGTTGCCGCGCGTGTCGTTCTGGGAAGAACCGTCCACGCACTTTTGGTGGGAGGTCGCAAAAGTAGACTCCGCGTTCAGTGAGCGATCTGGCTATCGGGGGCTTGCAGTGCATGATTTTCAGTGGGTTTCCCATCTTATTCTGGAGCGATAACCGTGACCGGAGCTTCTTGACTCGCTGAGCGTAGACGGGATCCAAAGAGTTACCCTGGCCTTGAGGTTTCGATTCATCACTCTGTTCAGGACTTGCTGTCTCCTCCGCATGACCGGGATTTAGCGAAGGTGGCTTGGTTGGATCCTCATAATCATCATACCTTGAATGTTCCTATCTCAGCGGAACAAGTGCCCGAGATAGCAACTCGATCCCGGTGTATCGTCGAAACCCTTGCGGGCGAGTTTCCCTCGCGCACGGGCATCTACGGTCCGAATCTTGAGCGAGCCGCCGCGTGGATTGAGCTGGAGTTTCGAAGCCTAGGATACAAAGTGTCACTTCAACGCTACGCCATCCGTTCTTCGGGTGAAGTGAAGAACCTCATCGTAGAGAAGCCCGGCTTGCAACTCGACAGGCCCTGTATCGTTCTCGGTGCGCATTATGATTCCGTGCCCGGGACGCCGGGAGCTGATGACAATGCGAGCGGTGTTGCAGGACTGCTCGAGCTCGCGCGACTTCTCCGCGATTACAAGAATCGGAGAACACTGCGCTTCGTTGCCTTCACGCATGAAGAGCCGCCGTACTTCTATTCGTCAAAGATGGGCAGCCACGTGTATGCGAAGTCGCTGAAAGAGTCACACGCTCAGGTGGAGGCGATGATTTCCCTTGAAATGATCGGCTATGGTGGCTCGCATCTTGAGCAGACGTATCCGTTTCCATTGATGCGGCAGATAGGCAGCTATCCGAAGCGTGGCGATTTCATCGGCGTCATCGGCAACATTCGGTCGCGCAAACTCGCAAGGTTCATTCTCGCCCGCATGCGGGAGGTTTGTGGTATTGGTGTTGAGGGGCTAAGCGGTCCGGGCTTTCTGCCGCCACTCAATCTTTCGGACCATTCTTCGTTTTGGCGACACGGCTACCGTGCCGTGATGATCACGGACACCGCCTTCCAGCGCAATCCGCATTACCACATGGCTTCCGATTCAGCGGAGACGCTCAACTATGATTTCCTCGCTGAAGTTGCGCGGGGCGTTTATTGCGCTGTCCGAGCTCTTGATCTCATGGCATGAGTGTATGAGCTTGACATTTTCTCCACCTCACGGTATATTTCTTTGTGTTGTCTTCATGTTGATCGCTTTCGACGATCATTTCGCATCATTGCTGCTTGCGCTGAGCCGATGATGAGTCGATTCTGCTTTCCTCTTCCATTTTCCTGCTGCTGGCTTTCTTCCGAGGCGATCTTCTTACGGGATGGTTCTCAATGGGAGTCACGCTCTCTAGCCCACGATGATGAAGTTGTACGGGGAATCAGTTGCGAGCCTGATGCTCGTCCATCTCTGTGAGAGGAGGTTGATTCGATGGTCACAAAATCGGTTTTTGAGCTGATCGTCAAGGAAGCTGATGAGATTCTCAACTTGGGCCCGACGATCGTGTGTGAAAACGACCTGTTGAAAGAAATCGTGGCAAAGGTCATGAAAAATCCGGTTGCCGACGTGATTTCCGTAATACGTGCGGACGAGGTTCTCGTCGGCGTCATCCCGCTGACCAAGATCGAGCGAGATGTCTTTCGGGAGCTCATCCCGGAAGATTTCCTGTCAGAAGGGATGGTTTTGGGCAAGGTGCTAAGATTTTTCAAGGAATCACCTGTAACTGCACGAGATCTCATGGACAGGGTAGCGTGCGTGAGGTTGGATGAAACGGTCTCGGATGCGTTTATCAAGATGCATCACAACGACCTGGGCGGTATACCGATCGTCTCGGAGAAAAATACTGTTGTTGGATATCTGAGTATGATCGAGCTACTCGCCTTATGGTTGAAAGCTCAGGAACGTCCATTGGGCAACACCAAGTAGCTGCTTTTCCTCGGGAAGGCTTGAAAGATAAAATCGAAGCCTTGGGGTCTCGAAGTTCCCAAGAGGTCGATCGCTTGGCTTCGTCGGTACCATATTGATACGGTTGTGGGTGCAAGAGTATGGGCACTTCGTTGTCAACAAAGGGCTTACGGGGTGCGGAACAACCATGCTGAGGGGGAAAGCAT
>JBHHZW010000111.1:0-7223 GCA_046758305.1 Bacteroidota bacterium
TCAGGGATTCGCACTCGATCGACCTCGAGCCGTTCGCTGATATCACGCTACCCCAATTTCCTTCGCTTCATATTCTTGGACTCACTGTTGACCTCTCGATCACAGAGCATGTTGTTTTCCTCTGGATTAGTGCAGCCCTGCTGATTGTGCTCTTGAGCCTTGCAGCGAGGAATTATCGGAAGCAACTCGTTCCCTCCGGATTCTCGAACTTCATCGAAGTGTTTGTTGTGTTTATCCGCGACGAGGTCGTTCTGCCGACGATCGGGAAAGAAGGGATGAAGATGATGAATTACTTTCTAACAGTTTTTTTCTTTATCCTCACCTGCAACCTTCTCGGTCTTGTTCCCTACGCCTCTACAGTAACCGGGAACGTGAACGTTACCGCGGGCCTGGCGATTATCGCGTTTCTCGTCATTCAACTGGCGGGGATCCGGAAGAACGGGTTGGTGCGATATTTCAAGGGGCTCATCCCCCACGGAATTCCGGTGTTCGTTCTCCCGATCATGGTCGTTGTGGAATTGCTGGTGTTGTTCACGAGACCGTTCGCGTTGTGTATCCGTCTTTTTGCGAACATGACGGCCGGTCATATCGTTATTTTTTCGCTTATCGGGTTGATTTTTACGTTCCAGACTGTGTTGGTGGCGCCGATTTCGATCGGGTTTGCGTTGTTCATCAACCTGCTCGAAATCTTAATCGCCACCATTCAGGCGTATATCTTCACGATGCTGACGGCGCTCTTCGTAGGATTGGCGGTGCATCAGGAACATTAGAAGAACAAGAACGTCATCGGAGTCCGCACGTTAACTATGAACTAACTACAGAACTTTGGGGAGGAATTCCATGAGTGAATTAGCGTTCGCGTACTTGGCCAGTGGAATCGGCGCTGCGATGGCAGTCATCGGAGCAGGGTACGGCATTGGAAAGCTCGCCGCTGCGGCGATGGAGGCCAGTGGTCGCCAGCCCGAATCCGCGGCTGACTTGCGCACCACGATGATCATCTCTGCAGCACTCATCGAAGGTGTGACGCTTTTTGCTGAAGTTATTTGCATTATCCTAGCGTTCAAATAATACGACTGTGGGGGTTGACCTATGCTGGATTTAAATCCCGGACTGATCATCTGGACGGCGATAACGTTCTTCCTGTTGCTGCTGATCCTCCGCAAGGTTGCATGGAAACCGATCTTGACTGCGCTACAGACGCGAGAGGATACCATCCGCTCATCCTTGGAGCGTGCGGAGGAAGCAAAACGGGGAGCCGAGCACATTCTTGAAGAGAATCGGAAAAACCTCACCCGAGTGGAGCAGGAATCCTTCCGGATAATCAACGAAGGCAAGTCGCTTGCAGAAAAGATGAAGTCGGAGATTCTAGAGAAGGCAAATGGGCAGGCACGGAGGATGATTGAGGACGCCCGCGAAGGGATTAACCACGAGAAAGAAGTAGCGCTCGCTGAGTTGCGAAGTGAGGTGGCCGATCTTGCGGTCCTGGCGGCAAGCAAGATTCTCGAGGAGACGCTTGACGTTAGGAAGCACCGCAAGATGGTCGATAATTTCTTGAAAGAATTACCGAAGTCCTAAATGCCAGACATTCGCGTTGCGCGGCGCTACGCGCTTGCTTTGATTTACCTCGTGGAAAAATTGAAACAACTCGACGTCGTATGGAAGGATTTAGAACTTATCCTTCGGACATACAAGTCCTCACGCGATTTCCAGTTGTTCTTGGAGAGCCCCCTTATCCGCGAGGACAAGAAGAAGCAAATCCTTGGAGAACTCTTCAAGCGCAGAATCTCCGCGACAACCATGCAGTTTCTCGAGCTCCTTGCAGAGAAAAACCGGGAAGGCATTCTCCCCGATGTGATCGGGCAGTTCCATCAGCTCAGCAATGAGCGGCTTGGCATCGTTGAGGTGGTGGTGATGAGTGCCGTCGAACTGACGAAAGCCCAGCAGCATGAGCTGGAGCGCCAGCTGGGGCAGTACGCGAAAAAGAAGGTCGATGTAGAGTATCTCGTTGATCCTGCGGTGAAGGGGGGCTTTGTCGTGCGGATTGGCGATACCGTTCTGGACGCGAGCATCAAGCGTCAGCTGGAGCTTTTGCACGAAAAATTCGTGAGCGCGGCGGGTGTAGCTTCATTCAATTCCCACTGAAACAGAGGGACCCACAATGGCAGATGTACGACCTGAGGAGGTTTCCAAGATTCTCAGGAGACAACTCTCAGGATTTGAGAAAGAAGTGGACGTGTACGATGTGGGGACTGTACTCCAAGTGGGAGACGGTATTGCGCGCATTTACGGCCTCGAAAAAGTCATGTCGAGCGAGCTCGTCGCGTTTCCCAACGACGTGTTCGGGATGGTTTTGAATCTCGAAGAAGATAACGTTGGCGCGATCCTTTTTGGCGAGAGCACACTCATCAAGGAAGGAGACGTTGTCAAACGGACACGGCGTCTCGCATCGATGCCCGTCGGCGAACAGATGCTCGGACGGGTTATCAACCCTCTTGGCCTGCCTCTGGACGGGAAAGGGCCAATCAAGACCAAAAAGTTCTTGCCGATCGAGCGAAAGGCTCTGGGGGTCATCTACCGACGACCAGTGAAGGAACCACTCCAGACAGGAATCAAGCCCATCGACGCGATGATTCCGATTGGTCGCGGCCAGCGCGAGCTCATCATCGGCGACCGGCAAACCGGAAAGACGGCGATCGCTATCGATACGATCATTAACCAGAGGTACACCCACACGGAGAAGGCAAAGAAAGATGGGGTGAATCCGATGTACTGTATCTACGTGGCGATCGGACAGAAAGCGTCGACTGTTGCCCAGGTCGTCGCGAAGCTTGAGGAGCACGGTGCGATGGAATACTCGACCGTTATCTCTGCGACGGCGAGCGATCCATCCCCGATGCAGTACATCACTCCGTATGCCGGCGTGACGCTCGGCGAGTTTTTCCGAGACAGTGGACGGCACGTCGTAGTGATCTACGATGATCTCTCGAAGCACGCTCAGGCGTATCGACAGGTCTCGCTCCTTCTTCGCCGTCCTCCGGGGCGCGAAGCTTATCCGGGCGACATTTTTTACCTCCACTCTCGCTTGCTGGAACGGGCATCTAAATTGAGCGATGAGCTCGCCGGGGGAAGTTTAACCGCTCTTCCAGTCATCGAGACCCAGGCAGAACGTTATTTCGATTACGGACGGCCAGATCTATCTGGAGCCCTCGTTGTTCAACGCAGGTGTCCGTCCGGCAATTAACGTCGGGATCTCGGTATCCCGTGTCGGCGGAAACGCGCAGATCAAGGCGATGAAGAAAGTCGCCGGTCGCCTCCGACTCGAGTTGGCGCAGTACCGCGAACTCGAGGCGTTCGCAAAGTTCGGCTCGGACCTGGACAAGGCAACGCAGGCGCAGCTTCGTCGAGGTTCTCGGCTCGTTGAACTCCTCAATCAGGATCAGTACGTTCCCATGCCAGTGGAGAAGCAGATTGTGGTCATCTTCGCAGGAACGAGCGGATACCTCGATCAACTTCCGCTCGATCAGGTGCAACGGTTCGGCAAAGAGTTCCTCGACATGATGGACGTGAAGCATAGAGACGTTCTCGATGCCATCGCTGAACAGAAGGATCTTGGGCAGGACCTTGCTCAGACTCTGCACGCGATCACGAAAGAGTTTGTCGAAAAGTTCAGGGTTCGGACCTCTGCGGAGGTCAGATGATCTATGGCAACGCTCCGCGAAATACGAAAACGTATCGCCGGGACCAGGAAAACCCAGCAGATCACTAAGGCGATGAAGATGGTGGCTGCAGCGAGGTTTCATCGCGCACAGGGAAACATCCTTTCTGCTCGGCCCTACGCGAGGAAGATGAAGGAACTGCTCCGGCACCTCGTGACGAAAGTCGAAGCCCGGTTGCATCTCCTTCTTGTCCAGCGAGAAGTTCAACGCGCCGCTCTTGTCGTCGTGACGGCAGACCGCGGGCTCTGCGGTGCGTTCAACGCCAATCTTTTGAGGACGGCGGTCGCTCATATCGACATGCATTATCATCAGATGAACATAGAAGGTCGATTGAAGCTGATCTGTGTTGGTCGGAAAGGGTTCGACTTCTTCAACAAGAGGCACTACAACATCGTGTCGAATCACACACACATCTTCAACGTGTTGGACATCTCCCACGCCGTGAACATCGTTGAGGAGATCACGGAGGGATACGTGAAAGGGGAGTTTGATAGAATTGAGGTTGTCTACAACGAATTTAAGTCCGTCATCCAGCAGCAGATTGTCATCGAGCAGTTTCTCCCCATTCCTCCAGAGGAAGTTCATCCTACGGAACGCGGTTTCGTCCCTCTGGTTGACTACATCTATGAGCCTTCGAGCAAAGAAATTGTCGATGCCCTACTGCCGAAGCATTTGAACTTCCAGTTGTGGCGGATTCTCCTGGAGTCGAATGCTGCGGAACAGGGCGCGCGGATGACCGCGATGGACAACGCTACGGAGAACGCAAAGGAGCTGATCGAGACGCTCTGGCTCTCTTTTCACAAAGCTCGCCAGGCCGCGATCACCAAAGAGATCCTCGAGGTTGTCAGCGGTTCGGAGGCATTGAAGACCGCGTAAGGTTTGCGCGTGCAGATCCTCTGACCGTTCGCCTCAGACATGTAAGCGTGAGGCGGACGGTTTTTTGTTGCAGTGGGGTGTGGTGAAGGCTAGTCGGGAGAGGGTTCTACTCGCTCCCTGAGCCCGCGCAATCTACAAGAGATGCCGGCTTTCCGCAAGCACCGCGATAGCAACGCCTCGTAACGATGTCTTAGCTCACGAACTAAGGAGCGTTGCAATAGAGAGATTTGTTGCGTAAATTATTACAATTTGCGTTCTACGTACACGCAGAATACCAAAAGGTGCTCATCGATGTTTGAAGATCTAACCGAGAAGTTGCAATCTGTTTTCCGGAAACTTCGCGGCCACGGCAAGATCACGGAGGCAAATGTCGCTGATGCGCTTCGGGAAGTCCGCAGAGTCCTGTTGGACGCTGACGTGAACTACAAGGTCGCAAAGCAGTTCGTGAACGAAGTCCGGGAGCGCGCGATCGGTCAGGAGGTCCTCACGAGCATTACCCCGGGGCAGCTTGTCGTGAAGATCATCCACGACGAGATGGTGAAGCTGATGGGAACTTCCCGTGTTGACATCTCGTATGCTTCGTTTCCGCCGACGGTCATCTTGGTGGCTGGTCTTCAGGGGTCAGGGAAGACGACGCTCGCCGCGAAGCTTGCGCTGCATCTGAGGTCGAAGGGTCGTCATCCGTTGCTGGTTGCTGCAGACATTCATCGGCCGGCGGCCAGCAACCAGCTTGAGATCCTGGGCGAGCAAATTGAGGTTCCCGTCTATGCCGAACGCTCTCAGTCGGCGGTTCAAATCGCCACGGCATCAATCGACTTTGCCCGTAAGCAGGCTCGGGACGTGGCTGTACTCGACACTGCCGGCCGTCTCCACGTCGATGAGGAGATGATGCGGGAAGTCGAGCAGATCAAAGCTGCAGTCCAACCGAGCGAGATTCTCTTCGTTGTGGACGCGATGACCGGGCAGGATGCCGTCAACTCTGCGCGGGTATTCCACGATCGACTCGTGTTCGACGGGATCGTGCTCACAAAGCTGGACGGCGACACGCGGGGGGGTGCAGCGCTGTCGATCCGAGCGGTTACCAACAAGCCGATCAAATTCGTCAGCATCGGCGAAAAGCTTGACGCTCTGGAACCGTTCTATCCAGAACGGATGGCGTCGCGAATTCTTGGTATGGGCGATATCGTGACCCTGGTGGAGAAGGCGCAGCGGCAAGTCGATGAACAAAAAGCCGCTCGTCTCGAGGAGAAGATTCGGAAGGCGCAGTTCACCTTCGAAGATTTCATGGATCAACTTCAGCAGATCAAAAATATGGGCTCCCTGAGTTCGCTCATTGGGATGATTCCGGGCATGCAGCGAACTGCGGGTCATGCGGAAATCGACGACGGCGGGCTTAAGAGAATCGAGGCGATCATTCAATCGATGACGAGAGAAGAACGCCAAAAGCCGAGCCTGATCAACGGAAGTCGTCGGAAGCGGATCGCTGTCGGGAGCGGTACGAGCGTGCAGGAAGTCAATCGATTGCTGAAGCAGTTTGCCGAGATGCAGAAAATGATGAAGAATTTGAACAAGGGGAAATTCAAACATTTCCTCCACGGAATGCAAATGCGCGCGTGAGTTTATCTCAAAAATGTTGGTCCTTAATTCAAAACATGAATCGAATTCAACAAGGGAGGTCTATCGTTGGCAGTTAGGTTGAGGTTACGCCGAATGGGTCGGAAAAAAGTGCCCATCTACAAAATCGTAGCAGCGGATACGCGTTCGCCGCGCGACGGTCGCTTCATTGAGACGATCGGGATGTACAACCCGGTCCCAAATCCTCCGACCGTCGAATTCAAGGAGGATCGAGTATACGATTGGCTTGGGAAAGGTGCGCAGCCGACGGACACGGTTCGGAGTCTCCTGCAGCGCAAGGGGATCTGGTTGCGCTGGAGCTTGATGCGCCGAGGAGTGAGCGCGGAGAAGATCAATGAGGAGTACGTGAAGTGGCAGGTTGCTCGTGCGCAGCGTGATGCGGCCCCCAAAGCGCGGCGAAAGGCCTCTGCAAAAAAGAAGAAAAGCGCAAAAGGCGTCCCCCCGGCCGAAGATGCAGCGGCTGTAGCCTCTGTCCCGGAAGAAACTAACCCGTAACTTTTGCCGAAGGCTTCAAAGGTCCGGCACCGAGTGTTGCTTCAGAAAAGGATCCTTCGGAGAGTCCGTTTCCGAAGATCATGCGGCTTCGCTGCACTTCGTGAGTGGACCGCTTCGCGGGTGGGGACTTTGCCATCAATGGCTCCCGAGTTCAAGGATCGCGGTCGAGAAGTGTGATGCTTGCGCGGTGACATCATCGTTTGTATCTGGCCCGATACTGAAACACCGATCACGTCACTGCTGGATTGAATTCTAGGATGTGCAAGGGTTGAAATTCACACTGTTGGCAGCACCGGTCTTTCCGTCCGGTCGATGACCCAAACGGGCGCTGGACCTGTGCCGAAGGTATGGCTTCGGTATTCGCCGCAAGGCCGACACATGGGATGAATCAGGGTCGTTCCGCTCCGAGGACTGCCCCTGTGGACGCGGACTCCCTTCGTACCACCACCCTGTGGAAGGAGTCACACCCATGAAGGAATTCATCGAGTTCATCGCCAAGTA
>JBHHZW010000112.1:0-7174 GCA_046758305.1 Bacteroidota bacterium
TGGAGACCATCGGATCGCGATGATGTGCGGAATCTTGGGTTTGGCGGCGGAAGGAACGACTGAGATTCCGGGGGCCGAAATCGCTGAGATCTCCTTTCTAGACTTCTGGGATACCCTAAAACGAATTTCGTCGTGATGTCGTAATCAATCTGAAGAATTTGCTATGGCAAGCGTGAAGATCGAAAACGTCAAGAAAGTCTACGATGGTGGCGTTGTCGCCGTCCAGGACGCGAACATCGAGGTTCAGGACAAAGAATTTGTGGTCCTGGTGGGGCCGTCCGGTTGCGGAAAGTCGACCATGCTCCGAATGGTGGCGGGACTCGAGGAAGTGTCGGAGGGCATGATTTACATCGACGGGCGCCTGGTGAATGGTGTGCCACCGAAGGACCGAGACATCGCGATGGTATTTCAGAACTATGCTCTCTACCCGCACATGACCGTGTATGAGAACATGGCATTTGGCTTGAAATTGCGGAAGTATCCGAAAGCCGAAATTGGTGGACGGGTACGGGAGGCTGCACAGATCCTGGGTATCGAGGCCTACTTGGACCGGAAACCGAAAGCGCTGTCGGGCGGTGAGCGACAGCGCGTGGCAGTCGGACGTGCAATCGTCCGGAAACCGAAAGTGTTTCTCTTTGACGAACCACTGAGCAATCTGGACGCCAAACTGCGGGTGCAGATGCGGACGGAAATCTCGAAACTCCATCAGCAGCTAGGTGCGACGATGATCTATGTGACGCACGATCAGGTGGAAGCGATGACGATGGGAGACAAGATCGTCCTGATGAAGGATGGGTTTATCCAACAGACCGACACCCCGCTGAACCTCTACAACTTTCCGAAGAATAAGTTCGTTGCCGGATTTATCGGCAGCCCGTCGATGAATTTTATGACCGGGACAATCGTGAAGGGGAGGGGTTGGTATTTTCAAGAGAAAGGGAGTTCCCTCAAGCTGCGTCTACCGGGTGCGGCAGAGAAGAAAGTCAAACCGTACACTCGGACGGAGGTTGTCTTCGGGATCCGACCTGAGCATATCTATGATGCGGCTCGTTCCGAGGCGGCGGGGATGAAAGCCAAAGGGAAAGCGAAGCTGGAGGTCGTCGAACCCATGGGTAACGAGTTGTTTCTCTATTTCACGACGGAAAGCGGGAATCAGTACGTAGCACGGGTCAACGCAGCAGTGCAGCCCACACCGGGGAGCACAATCGAATTTGTGTTCGACAGCTCAAAGGCGCACTTCTTTGATGTGGAGACAGAGAGGGTAATCGAATAGGGGGAGGATGGAATCTCGGTTCTGGGCCCTCGCCTTGATTTCTATCTGAATTCGGAATCAAAAGCCTACTCATCGTTCGAGCGAGAGCCCCGACATTTTAGATGTCGGGACTTTTTGCTTTCTCAGGACGAGGAAAAATTCGGTGGAGTCAAACCGTTTTCTTACAGGTGTATCACCTGATGTTTGAACCTATCGATCTGCACTTCTCCCGTAAGCCATTGTACAAATTCCAATCCATACTTGTTCAGGAAATAGACGATGTTCAACTCTCGTTCTTGGAGAGTTGAGTTCGGGCAGACAAGGCTGGCGGCTTTCTGAACCTGCTTCAGTGCTAGTTCGTGTTTCTTCTTCTGCGCCTCCACAGTCTTTTCCTTCAGTATGCTGACCAGGCTGCTCATTCTTGATTTACTGTTCTCTAGCGGTCCGGTAAGGGTTTGGTCTACCTGATTGAGTGCAAAGCCAAGTTGGTTGAGACTGCTATCGATTTGTTTGCCCGCGACCGTGAACAATCCATTCACGTCCACCTCGGATAGCTGATCGATCACCTTCCTCGAGACGTTCTCGAGCTCCCCGAAGAATTCGACCAGTTGAAGCTGATATTTTTCAAGAACTTTTTCTACCTTCTCCTCGAGGAGCGTGGCACTCGACCGAGGATATACTATCGGCATCGTCACGTCGTAATAGTTGTACACAGGCTCCAGTTGGGCGAAGTACGCTATTTCTGATGGCCCACCGACATACATCACAGTCGGGAGAAGGAAATCCTGACAGATCGGGCGAAGGACGACGTTGGGACTCAACAACTCGGGTGACGTTGCGGAGATGGACTCGAGTTCATTGGTCGTTAAATGGTGGTGTGTGCCTTTCAGGACGAAATCCTTCTCGCGGTCTCGTGGTTCGATCAAATAGCGTCCGCCTCTATGGAATAAAAAGAGATTGACCGCCCTCGGCTTCACTTGGGCATGGTATTGCTCCTCAAGTTCAGCGCTCCGATCGATGACCGCCTGACCGATCCTCGGAAAATTCTGGATCTCGCGCTGGAAGATGGGAACGAGCATGTCTTTGATTTCCCTGTCGTTCGAATTGAGGTAGACAAGTCCGAACTCTTGAAAAAAAGAATTCAGCAACCCTGCGAAAGCGGCGGAAAAGGAAGCTCCCGGCGCATAAAAGCTCTGGAGCATCGACAGCAATGAGTGCTTAAATTCTGTGTTGACGAGGACGTCCTCCAGTTTTCCGAAAAAACCGGAAAGCGAACCATCGAACGTGAGGTTTCCCACGGGACCGATATTCTTCTCGAGGCGCTTCCTGTCGCTGAGATACTGGATCTTTGTCGGAAGGTTTTCCCGTGAGATGAGTGTGATGGCGTTTACTTCTTCAAAATCGTGGTCTTCTCCTTCGAGCCAGAAGATCGGAATGAACTTGAAGGTAGGATACCTGTCAGCAAGATCTCGACACAACCTAATCGCGGTGATGATCTTGTAGAGAGTATAGATGGGTCCGCCGAGAATGCCAACCTGCTGCCCGGTAACAACAGCAAACGTCGTGTCGCTTTCAAGGAGCGCGATACTCTCGAGAGTTTTTTCACCGCACCCGTAAGCGTGATTCTGCCTACGAAGAATGTCTGAAAGTCGCTTGCGATCACGCAGCCGAGCTTTAGCCGCGTTCAGAATCCGGGTGATGTCGTTGGGAGATCGAAAGTTGCCGTTGTAATACTGCTGAACGTTTTCAAAGTTATAAAGATAATCGCAATAGAGCGAGGAAAATCCACCGACGCTGTTGGAGATTTCTCGGAAGTCAATCCAGGTCATTGGTGGTGCAGATCGTCGTGGTCGGCATTTGATTCCAAAATATACTACATGTCCGCAAGAGAGTCAAGAAAGATCCTGAGCAGGAAGCGTCTTTTTCAATTGCATCTTTTGAGACCATTCCTATGTTGAAGGACATTTTATTTCATGAGGTGAAGCATGTCCACGGTTCAACGCGATTTTCTCGCAGATGCTGGAATCGAACTTCAGAGGTCCCGTTTCGATAAGAGCCTCGAGCCGGAACTCTACAGCCAGTCCCCACTGTGTACTTGACTCTATTTCCTTTTGCCCGCAAACTACGACTGGTCGGGAGCTCGCCGGTGAGGGTGAGCGGCGGCCAAACCCTGTATCAGAGACCAGGCCGCGTGGGTGTTACGACTGAATTCATCAGTTGAGTTCTAGCGACGGGTATCGAGAAAATCTTTGTTCTTGTTGACATTCTGCATTGGTTTGGTTATATTTTTTGATATGGTTGCGGGAAGTTTTAGAGCAGTGCCAAGATGACGGCTTCATTGAATCAATACAGTCGCCAATCTGGCGATCAGAGGTTGAATGGCTGAGAACGGAACAATCCATAGCCCATCCGCACAAGTAACCGCTAGCAAGACCTCACCACCCCTGAAGAAGAAAAAGTCCAAGATTATCGCTATTGTTCACCCCGAAGGATGTACTGGATGTGAGGTGTGTATAGAGTTCTGTCCCGTGGACTGCATTTACAAGGTTCCCGGACCGGAGCATCCCGACCAGCACTCGTTCGGCAATGTGAACGGGGTCGTCGTCGTTGATGAAGAGGTTTGTATCGGTTGCAAGCTGTGCGCTAAGTATTGCCCTTGGGAAGTTATCGATATGATTCCGCGAGAGGAAGAAGCGAGCGTGGCTGCGTGACCCTGGATGAAGATCCTGTATGGAGTCTTGTACGAGGGCTATGAATGTCGCCGCGGTTTGCCCCGAGTGGGCCGCTTTCCAGGTGGCGAAGCGCTACAGCTTTTGACAGGAATGCTGCAATATGTCCGATGAACAGAAGGTAAATAAAAGCGATACCAAGCACGAACCGAAGAAGGTTGAGTCGGTACCACCACGTGAAGGGGGGCGGCACAAGAATTCAACCGTTGCCGAGACCGCACAGAAAGTTCCTGAGCCTGCTTCGACGGCGACGATCCCGAGTCCGAGCAAACCCATCCCGCCGAAGCCAGGAATCACAGATTTACCTGCGCGGAAGGCGAAACAGGACCGACCACCGGCTCACGATCCAGGTATCTGGAGGATGAATCGGAGAAACTTCCTCAACGTGGCGGGCTGGATGGCGTTTCTGACCTTCATCGTCACCTCTGTCATCGCGACTCTCCGGTACATGTTTCCCCGTGTCCTATTCGAACCACCCACAAAATTCAAGATTGGGTTTCCGAGTGATTTTGTCGTGGGTGGGGTAAATGAGAGTTTTAAGGACGGACACCGGGTCTGGATCGTTCGGGAGAGGGAGGGATTCTACGCTTTGATAGCAATCTGCACCCACCTGGGTTGCACGCCGAATTGGATGATGAACGAGGATAAGTTCAAATGTCCGTGTCACGGCAGTGGATTCTACCGGAATGGCATTAACTTTGAAGGTCCAGCGCCGCGACCGTTGGAGCGTGCGTATATCGCTCTCGGAGATGATGGTCAGATCGTGGTCGATACCAGTATGAAATTTCGGTATGAAATGGGTCAGTGGGTCAACCCTGGTTCCTACATGAAATACACGGGCGCATAGTTCGTATCTTTGGCTTGGTCAAGATATCGAGGAGGTCTGTTCATGCCTGGCTTGATGGAAAAGTGGCGGAAGTCCGAGATCTACAAGTCGATGTTCCGGCACAGTTATCAGGATACTCAGCGGAACCGCGCGCTCCAGATTGTTGACAATGTATGGCTTCACCTCCATCCGGTCCGAATCAGTCGACATGCATCGAATCTGAGCTACACCTGGGGGATGGGGGGAATTACGTTCCTCCTGTTTCTTGTGACACTCGTAACCGGTGTGATCCTAATGTTCTACTACCGGCCCACCGCCCAATACGCCTACGAAGACATGAAGTACCTCATGAATGATGTTCCGTTCGGTCCTCTGATCCGCAACATGCATCGTTGGGCGGCTCATGGAATGGTCATCACGGTTATGCTGCACATGTTTCGCGTCTTCCTGACTGGTGCCTACAAGCCCCCTCGTCAATTCAATTGGGTGATTGGTGTTACGCTCCTTGCCCTGACGTTTCTCCTGAGTTTTACGGGTTACTTACTGCCGTGGGATCAGTTATCGATTTGGGCGGTAACCGTGGGAACGAACATGGCGCGTGCGACGCCATTGATCGGGCACGAAGGTCCGTTCGGAGTCGAACTTGGAATGCGCCCAGACAACGACGTTCGGTTTCTTTTGCTCGGGGGAACCCAAGTCGGACCACCAGCTCTTCTTCGGTTCTACGTTCTCCACTGCATTTTCTTGCCCCTTGTAGCTGGTATCTTGATGATCGTCCATTTCTGGCGTGTGAGAAAGGATGGAGGGATCTCAGGTCCGACGACCGGTCAGAAACTTTTCTAATCTTTCTCCCTATCGGTCAGTAGCAGATGGAAAACCTTCTGAAAATTATCTCCAAGCCGGATAACATTCCGATCGTCATGCTGGCGGTTCTTGTGGCGTTTTTCTTTGGTCTGTTCATTGTGAAAGCCCGGAAGAACGACAGCCAGCAGATTTCCGAGGAAGCGAAGTTGGATGACAAGGTTCAGGTGTGGCCGTACCTAGTCCGCTTAGAATTCCTCATGACGATCGCTGTCATGGCGATCTTGGTCGTATGGTCGATCACGATTAACGCTCCCCTCGAAGAGCCGGCGAATCCTGCGCTGACTCCCAATCCATCAAAAGCCCCATGGTACTTCCTCGGTTTGCAAGAGATGCTTGTCTATTTTGACCCGTGGATCGCGGGTGTCTTGTTGCCAACGTTGATTATTCTCGGGCTCATGGCAATTCCATACTTAGACATCAACGAAAAAGGCAATGGCTACTATACCTTCAAAGACCGGAAGTTCGCGATCACGGTATTCTGTTTTGGTTTTATCGTTCTCTGGGTAACTCTCATATTCCTTGGAACGTTCTTTCGTGGGCCGGGGTGGAATTTCTTTTGGCCGTGGGAGTACTGGGATGTCCACAAGATCGTCGTCCTCAACAACGTGGACCTTTCAGAATATTTCGGCATGCCAACTCGACTGCCTGACAACAGCTTGAATCTGATGGCCTTTCTTTTTGGGGCAGCGGTGTTCTTCGGTTACTTCAGCCTCGGTGTGTTGTTCTATTTCAAGTATAAGAACAGGGAATGGATGCAGAAACTTGGTGTGGTGCGCTATTCGATTATCGCCTATTTGTTGCTGTCGATGGGTGGATTAGTAATCAAGATCGTCCTGCGTATTTTTCCTCCGTTCTTTGGGATCAACCCCGTGAAGTACGTTTGGGTCACCCCCTGGTTTAATGTCTAGCGACTAGCCCACGTCGAAAGGAGCCTTCTCGTTGCTATTTGAGAAACGAAGGCAAGCCCCTATTGAGGAGAGAAGTTACGCGACCCACTACCTGGTGCTGAGTGCGCTGCTCTTCCTCGGGACCGCATGGGCGGTCCTCGATGAAGTTCTCATCCGGAGGCCGTGGAAGGAATTCCAGAGTGACTTCTACGATTTGCAAGTGGAGAAGCTCCAAGCTGCACATGAAGCGGCACTGAGCCGCGTGGATTCTTCTCGTTTGCAGGAGTTGCAGAGCCGGCTCGCGGAAGCACGAGAGCTCCTCAAGAGGCCGGAATACGATCAAGCACAGAAGCAACTGGAGGACCTTCAGGTCCAGCTGCTGGATGTGACTCGAGAGTGGCAGTTCGCCCGAAGTCGATTTGATGCCTTGTATTATGCTTTCAAGACGGAGCTAAATGAAGGTTACGAGGATCCTGGGAAAAAGGAGCGTTTGAGCAAACTGGAACAAGAAATCGCGGAGTACAAAGGACGGATGGATGAATTCAACGAACGAATTGCTGAAGTGATGAAGGTCATTGATTCGTCCAAGGGCCAGGTCGACGGACTCAAAGTCGAG
>JBHHZW010000113.1:0-7134 GCA_046758305.1 Bacteroidota bacterium
CCTTCATCCGCAAAGACTTACACAACAGACATGTGCTACGCTACCAATCATCATGGCGGTGTTCCATCTCATCCAATCGCCCACTTGACGCCGCTCGTCGGGCGCTGCGACCACGTGGTGGCTTTATGAAATTTTCTTCAAAAGCGACTTAGGCACTAGCATTGGTGAAACGGCGCTATTCCAAAATCCATTCTTTTATCCGTTCGTTTTCAATCAGACTCTCTGTAGCAGATGGCACTACATGATAATGCGGTCACGAGATCTCTCAAAACATTCGAATTGATATTACCTTCCATCAAATCCACCCAAAACGCACCAGGGTCTTATTTGCTCGCCAAGCAAACAGCGCCGCCAGTGCGATCAGGACAAGATTTAGCATTGGACTGAATGTACCGTATACCTGCAAACCTAGAATGATGACGGTGATAACTATGAACAAGCAGAACGTCGCCAGCCGCTTTCTTCGAACCCGGAAGGGCTTCAATTGGGCCGATAGATTCTCCGGGGCCGGAGCGTCAGGACTGACTTCTCCCATGCGAGCCTCAATTTTTGGCTGCAGCCCAAAATGAACGTAGGAGAGTAGGCCCATCAACAGAAGCAACAGCAGCGTTTTGACGAGTAGCACCCAGTTCTGCCACAAAGCTTCAATGCCGAGTGGCCCAACCAACAACAGTAATAAGCCGGTAACAAACACGCTGGTTTGAAACACGTAGCAGCGCGTTGCACCACGGCGAATGATGTTTTCCATATAGCGGTCGACTGTATAGACGAATTCACTTCCCATCATCGCCCGTTCGTTCACCACAATGAGGTTGAAGAGCGGAATTGACATGAAAACAAAGCTGAGGATGTGTAGGAATTTCAAAAGCTCATATAGATTGTCCATTGTTTGCCTCCCAAGGATTGGAAAATAGGGATTAGAGAATTCCTAAAATCCGTACCTTAATACAAAATAAACATTATCATTCTTCTCAAACTGGCCAAAGAAAGTATGATCCTTTTTTCCGCCAAGAATAATGCCTCCTGCTGCGATCCATACGCCATCTCCCAACTCATACCGTACTTCGGGATTGAGGTAGTAGTCTTCTTCATTCGGACTGTAAAATGTGAAGAAAGAAAGCCGCACAATTTGATATTCCAACAGCTGCGTGAGCCGTAAGCTAACTGTATGGCGCAGCTCCTCGCGCTGTGGAAAGCCCAGCGGCAGAGACTGCGTGTACTGCGAATACTTTTGAATCCGCTCGCCGTAGTATTGCAAGCCGAGCGTGAAATTCTCACCAAAAGCTCGCTGATAGCCAGCCACGAAACGAAGCTGAGAATTTTCGATAGCGGGGCTGGATCCATCGGCGTCATCCCTTGAATCGTAGTAACCGCCTTCCAGGCCAAGTACGCCATTCAGAAACGCACCTTGCACGCTGGCACCATAGACGTTGAGCTTAGGATGGAATATCGTTACCACACCCGTATTCCCATCGAAACTCATACCCGGCGGACTGGGATAGAAACCGCGATAGGCATACAGCGAAACATCGTAATTGCCGAGATAGCGATACAGCCGGAACGCCAATTGGGTGTTTTCCAGACTAATCTCCGGTTCGCTTTCAATGCGGCTGGAACCTACAGGAAAAGGATTGTACGCCAAAAGGCGCTCGCCCGACGGCAGGATGTCCGGCTGGTAAAATGGGACGATAACGACCTGTGCGGAGATAAAACCCGGGTAAACATTCACGTTGATCGCATCGGAACCAAATTTGAGATACTCTAGCGGCCGCCCCGAAAGAAAGGCCACCCAATCTTTGGGAAAGACATCATTGATGAAAACCAGATCACCAACGCCCCAAGTGATGATCTGGCGACCTGCCCGAACGTCAAATTTTCCGAAATGTAAGTCCACGTAGGCTTCGCGCATGTCAATGTTGGCGCGTTTGGATACAGCATCGTAGAACAGATCAACCTTTGCCAACAGACTTGCATTGTCGGCGAAACGAGTCAGTTCAATTTGCACCCGCTGATCGCCAAGCAAATAATCCGGCAGTGGCTGGTCAAGCACATTGCGGAATCCTCCGGTTTCGGTCACTCGCAAGGAATAGTTGACCTGGACAAACCCGTGAAGGGAGAATTCTTGCGCTCGAAGCGGATTCGCGAAAACCACTGCCCAAGTACACAGAGTCGCCCTAAGACACCACTTCATCGCACCCAGTCCCTCGGCGCACTGCGCAGATAGCGCTCCGAAAAGAGGTTATCTTTCAAGCCAACGTTGTAGTTCACCTCCTCAAAGGTCACCTCTGTCCGGTGACCGTTCTGGACGTTGGCCATAGTTCGCTGCATAATCGTCGCAATGCCCTGAACTGATCCAATTTTATCGGCAGTGAATATCTTATACAGCTGTCCCCGTTTATCGTAGTACTGCTCCTTTAACGGCAGGAAAGTCTCTTTGTCAATCCATGAGACCTTCCGGATGTAATAAGTGCCCTGTGCGTCCTTGGGAACGCTCTCAAGCACGTAGGCAGGCTTGCCATTGAGCGATTCTACAGCTTTCAAGGTGTGGCTATCGTCCTCCACGTCCCGACCGGAGACGTCCTCGTAGCTGAAATCCGAACCTACAAAGCTGGAGTTCTTATCGTCGGCTGCAATGCGCTTCACCAGTTTGATGGCCGGCACGTACAGCCAGCGGTCGTCGTCCCTTGCAGGATATTTCCAGACCATGAAGGCCATGCTCCGAACGTCGGCCGGACGGTGGAAATACATATAATACTTCTGTTCCCCACTATTGCCTTTGTTGAGGCGCAGCATGGTCAGCTTGCGGATCCGTTCCTTGCCGTCCTTGGTGACGAGCTTCATCAAGACCTTAGCCTTCATATCCTTTCCAGCATAGTAAAACGTCTGCTGGGATCTCTTCACGATTTCCTCCCCCAATAACTTTTCTTGGCCCTGAACGAATCCAGCGGCACAAAACGCAAAAACGACCATCGTTATCCTGATGACTCCGATGCGCTTCGTCTCTCGCATAAAATCCTCCGTAAAATGTCAATACTTTTGAATCGTGGTCGCTCAATACGGCCTATTCTCAGAAAACGGCCAATTCTAAAACTCAATGTTTGTCAGAAAATCCGGTTTTTCTTCATACTGCACTGCCCTTCCGCTTCCCAAACATCAAGCCATAAATCCAACTGCCAAGACACCAATGGGTCGTTGCCACGGTGAGGCTTGCTGCAACCACAAAGCCGCCCAAAATGTAGGCAAGCGCATTCAGACCCCCAAGAAATGCGAGGGCTGCACCCGCGGCAAGAGTCCCACCGATGGCGCAGGAGAATCGACGCCCGGGCGGATTAGGTGGCAATACTGCGCCTCCAATCAATGGCTGCACCAGAACGTTGTAAAGCCAGTCTAGCGGATTTCCTCGGGCAAACGCGGCCCCTATCCAACCGATGGCCGCCAGGACAAAGAGTAGAACAGGCAACTGCCATGCTAATCCCACTATCATGAGAACCGAACAGACCGCCGGGGTGAAGCGCAGGGCTAGATTTAGGCGGACGATCTCTTCATCGCTGAACGCGCTAAAACCTTGCGCGTGGATACAAGATCGAGTAAAAGAGCCTATCGTTGATTTGCCGATCGTTTCCATTTTGTCTCTCCTATTTTTGAACTACGTGAATGACGCTATATCGTACATTCTCTTTTCATCCAGTGCTTACCGCTTATCTGAAGTTCATTTTTTCATAAATCGAAACCCCACCGTTTCCATCAGAGCAGGCAGCAGCAACAAGGTTGTCAGCGCGCTAAAGGTCATCAACATAGCGAAAAAGGCCCCCACGGTAACGTAGGGCGTCAGGCTGGCCAGCACCAGAGGCAAAAATCCAAAGACTATGACAAACGCATTTCGCGAAATGGCTCGAGCCGGTTCCTGAAAGATGTAGAGGTTGGCTGCTTCGAGATCTCCGCACTCTTGATACTTACGCCGGAATCGTTGTATGAAGTGAATAGCGAAATCGATGGAAAGTCCGAGAGCCAGCGAGGAGCATACGGCTATGGGCATGTCATAGTCTTTGCCGATAAATCCGATTAAGCCGTAGGAGAGAACAATCGAAAAGCTTAGGGGCATCATCGAGATAAATGCCAAACCTGGAGACCGCAATAGAATCAGCATCAAAATAAACACGGCTGCAAATCCACCCAGCACAGCTTTCAACATGCCTTTCACCATCAAGTCCTGCCAAACCTTGTTGATGTACGTGAGGCCGGACCAGCGGATTTCAATGCCTTCAGGGATGCCGTTCTTCTCGAAGAACTGCTGTACAGACCGTTCGACCCGTTCCATATCCCGGTTGTCCCCTCGCTTCATTTGCACCCAAATGTTGGCCTTTTGGTAATCGTAATCCACGAAGTTGTCAAGGTCGTTGGGGTCACCGGACATTAGAAAAAGAAACAGGTATTGTCCGATCTCATCCTGGCTTTCAGGAATAACACCCTGGGCTTCGCTCCGGAGGAGTCCAGAGTCCTTCGGACCATTTCCCTTAAGTACCCTCCCCACGCGCTTCACGATATCTGCCACCGAGGACGTCTTGCCGACCACCTCTTTTTCTTCTAAATATTTTTGAAGCTCACTGATGTAGCCCATAACTTCAGGCCTTTTGATATCGTCAACCTGTTGTCCGTTAACGGTCAAGTAGGCCATATAGGTGCCACCGAAGCGCTGATTCATCACTCGGTCGGCGACGCGGATTTTGTGGTCTTCGTTGAACCACTTTACCGGATTATCGTTCACCACGATCTTGGTGAGGCCCCAGATTCCAATTATCAAAATGAGGACGGCTCCCAGCACCACCCATCGACTCTGAGCAAAGGCAAATCGCCCCACTTCAGGCAGAAGTTTGGCCAAAGGGGAGGGCTTCCTTTCTCGCTTTGCAATCTTCGCGGATAGCTTTTCTTCTCGAATGAGCATGATGGACGCTGGGATAAACGTAACCGTCAAGAGCCACGCGGCGATGACACCAAAGGCCACAAAAGCGCCGAATACTCGGACGGGTGGTATATCAGCCAGAGTCAGAGAAGCGAATCCAACCGCTGTAGTAATGGATGTGTAGAACATTGGTGTAAACAGTTCGTCGGTAACCGCCAATAAGGTTCGCTTCCGGTCTTGCAGGACAGGGTATCGATCATAAAATTCACTTAGAATGTGTACTGAATCCAGCACGGCTATGGGCATGAGAAAGATTGGTATCATGGAGCTCATGATGTGTACTGTAAAGCCGAGGCCGATCAGCGCACCCATGCCCCAAACCACACTAAACATAGCTACAATCATCGGGGAAACGATGAGAGAGACTTTGCGAAACAAAAAGAACATCAGCAGAAAGATCACGAGGCCAATCAACGGGGCCAGGATACCCATTTGATAAAACATCTCGAAGCCGAAGGTGTCCTCTGCCACCGGCAGACCCGCGATATAGTGGTTTTGACTATCTCCCAATTCCCTTTGCACTACGAACTCGATTTCCTTTGATATGCGGTAGCTCATGTCTTTCTGCTGAATGGGGATATACAAGGCTACGCCGTCACCGTTTTGAGAGACAATCTTCTCCACAAAAAGGGGGTTATCGTAGACGCTCCTCTTTATGGCCTCAACCTCTTCTTCCGTGTGGGGCACTGCCTCCATGATTCGACGCACCTTCATCAGGCCGCCCTCGGAGGTGACGTTATCCGTCGTGGTGAAGCTGATGAGGTCCTCGACAATGACGCCATCAATCTTCAGGATTTCATCGGTGATGCGGGCGATCTTGCCCAGAGTCTCGGGTTGAAAGATTCCAGCCTCATCGGTGATGCCCAATACAATCATGTCCCGGATTCCGAAGTCCTTCTTAATCTGATCATAGAAGATCCGATCCGGTTGATGCACTTCAAGCATGTTTTCCGGATCTGTGTCGATGTGGGCTTTGGGGAATTGGAACAGAAACAGGCCCGTGACGATCAACGTCAGTGCGATCACAAGCTTGGGGTGATCTATCGAAAAGTGAATGATTTTTTTCATATCAGAACTCCGCGCTTCTGAGTAATGGATCTCTAGACGCCGCATGCACGCCGCTGACGCCAGCACCAACGATCACAATAGTTCTGCTTCTCATCTCTCGTGTTCTTTCCTATCTTTGCTGCTTCAATATTTTTTGGGTTCGTGAATGATGTTCCGTCAGCACTTCCCGCATCAGCTCACATGCTTTTGTTACTTTTGGATTTGAAACACGATAGTAAACATTCGCCCCGTCACGGCGTGTCCCGACGATTCCTGCTCGCCGCATGACGGCAAGGTGTTGCGAGACATTTGCCTTGGAAACTCGCATCTGGCTTACAAGATCGCTCACGTTCAACTCGCCGTCTCTCAGAAGATCCAGAATTTCCAGGCGCTTGGGATTTGCCAATGTCTTGCATACCTCTGCGTGAAGCTGGAAGAGTGCCTTGTTCATGTAATGACTCCCCGGGAAGAAGTTTCACTGTTTAGAGATTTCGCAACTAATTTACTAATGGCCCAGCTTAATGTCAAGGAACAAATATTCTACGAACTCACTGGAATACTGGTCTTTTTGGCCTGATCTTAAGGTAGGGGTTACCTCAACAAGTTCTTTCGATTTGAGTACCCCGTCTTGGGAGTGCAGGAAATACACGCTCGCTTTATGACTACTCTTGGTAGGATCTCATACGAATCGTGGTTCGCTCTCAGTATGGGATGTAGCCGAAGAGCCGTTTAGCCATGTCAAGCAGGATGATCGCTCGTAAGTTGAGCTCCGTAAACCACTCTACGTTTTTTACTTTACCACTCTTAGGAGTCGCGCATTGATTGCTACAATGACTGTACTTAAGGACATCAGTAGCGCGCCCATTGCTGGACTGAGCAGTATCCCTAAGTTGTATAGGACCCCTGCCGCAAGGGGAATGGCAAAGGCGTTGTAACTGGTCGCCCAGGCAAGATTCTGCACCATCTTCCTCCTGTATGGGGATAAGCCTAGCTCCTTCGAGAAGACCGAGCTCACCGTATCCGTTCTTCTCTTCTGCTATCTGAGCAGGCACACGCGTACAGCAGGGGATTTACTCCACAATCAGCTTTCCCCTGAGCATTCCCATACCACACTGGAAATCATATTC
>JBHHZW010000114.1:0-7099 GCA_046758305.1 Bacteroidota bacterium
CCCGGTATTCGACGAATTCGTAGTCGAAGGAGGCATATCCTCTCGACACGGATTTCAACTTATCGTAGAAGTCGAAAAAGATCTCCGCGAGAGGATGTTCGAACGTTATATCAGCACGTGTCGGGTCGAGAAACGTCGTGTTCATGTAGATACCGCGACGGTCCATGCAGAGCTTCATGACGTTTCCGATATACTCTGACGGTACGATAATTTGAGTCTTGATGAACGGCTCTTCGGTTTTTTCAACCTGGCCCGCTGGGGGTATCTGCGACGGGTTATCGACGAGGACAACCTTTCCGTCGCGCTTCGTCACGCGATACTCGACGTTCGGTACAGTGGTGATGAGACTCTGGTTGTACTCCCGTTCCAGACGCTCCTGGATGATCTCCATATGAAAGAGGCCAAGGAAACCACATCGAAAACCAAACCCGAGGGCTGTGGATGTCTCTGGTTCGAGGACAACCGAGGCGTCATTCAACCTCAGTTTTTCCAACGAATCACGCAGCTCACCGAAATCGTCGCTGTTAGAAGGATAGATCCCGGCAAACACCATCGGCTTCACCCGCTTGTATCCGGGTAGTGATTCGCGGGCGGGATCGTCGGCATTTGTAATCGTGTCACCCACTTTCGTATCGTGCACATCCTTCACGCCGGCAATCAGATACCCGACGTCTCCCGCGTTCAGGATTCCCGTCGGGCGACGCTTCAGTTCAAGAACGCCAATCTCCTCTGCTTCGAAGATCTTTCCGCTCCACATGAACAACACTCTGTCTCTGTCCCTTAGCGTCCCGTCGAAGACGCGAATATAGACAACCGCTCCGCGGTAGGGGTCGAACAGCGAATCAAAGATGAGAGCGCGCACCGCAGCATTTGGGTTCCCTCCGGGCCGCGGAATACGCTGGACGATCGCTTCCAGGACTTCATCCACTCCGATATTTCCCTTTGCGCTGGCAAGGATGATCTCCTCTTCCCGGCAACCGATGAGATCAATCACCTGTCGCTTCACAGAATCGATCATCGCGCTCGGTAAGTCGATCTTGTTGATGACAGGAATGATCTCCAATCCTGAATCGATGGCAAGGTGGGTATTGCTAATCGTCTGCGCTTCGACCCCCTGAGATGCATCAACGACGAGGATTGCACCCTCGCAGGCGACAAGCGACCGGGAAACCTCGTAGCTAAAATCGACGTGACCGGGAGTATCAATCAGATTAAGGAGGTACTCCTCTCCATCCTTTGCCCGGTAACCCATGCGAATCGGGTGAGACTTGATGGTGATACCCCGTTCCCGTTCCAGAGGCATGTCATCCAGCACCTGATCGACCATCTCCCGTGCGGAAACGGCACCGGTACGTTCAAGCAGGCGGTCTGCAAGCGTGGACTTACCGTGGTCGATGTGCGCGATGATGCAAAAATTGCGAATGTGCTTCATAGAGGACGCCTTACCGCACATGTGGAGGAAGGCTGGAAGCGCAGCCCTGAACAAGAACCCGCCTCATCTGCGCAATTTCATGCGACCCTTATCCCGACGAATGAATAGCCCCTAAGAGCCTAGCCGCGAAGGCCTAGCCCTTCGGGGCATAACCCCACGCGGGCGAGACTTATCACAGTCTCTCTAAGGAACGCGACTGCAAAATATAGCAGTTAGAGGCAAAAATTGCAACCAAAATGAGGCCGGCTCGAAGGACAGGAAGGTAAGCGAACGCGGCTTCCACGATGAGAGGAGGCGGAAAAGGAGTTCTTAATCAAGACGCCTCCCAGAGACATGACGCTCCACGCAAGAATCGCGGTCAACGCAAGCACAACGGCGATTGAATAGGAGTACTCTCAAGAGAGAGGGAAACAATAGGAGAAGACGATGACAAGCAAGAGGAACAATTTCTGGGACGACAAAGGCCATGAAAGTTAATACAGCGGCCCTCACGGGAGGTTGTTTAAACATAATATGCAGCTCTTCGAGCAGCATGTTATCCACTCACGTGCTTTGTCCCGAGTGATCACTTCGGTCCCCTTTTTTCAAGAGTTCCCCGCGTGAAACCTTTCCGGCCGCAAATCCGGTGTATCCCCTCTCCGCGAAATTCTTCTAAGCCTCTCAGAATTAACATGCTACCGGTCAGCCGCCCCGGGGTGCCTGTGAAAAAATATGTCCATCTTTCAAGAGATCACAAGGATAAGGAAAGCTATGGCCTTGTCAAGAGTCAATCTTGCCAGGGTCGAGCGAAAGACGGATGCAGTATATAGACTCAGTTACAGGATTATTGCCAAGCGAAGTCGTTAAACTGTCAGGTTGACCAAATACCTGATCGATCGAAAGAAAATGACTTTAGTACGTTGTGCGATCTGCTAAGACTTTTTTTGAATGATCTCTTGCAGGTTCACGCAGCTTATGTTTTTGGTGATAGGGCAATTTATTGGGACGCTCCTGATTTAGTCTTTGTAATAAGGGATCTAAGAGAAAGGCTGGTAAGTGCTAACAGATAAGCCCCAAAGCCACATCTAGACCTGCGATTCTTGCCCGATTTTGCCCTTCTAATCTGCTTTTCATGCTTGGAAAACGAGTCCCAATCTCGTTGGGGCCACGAAAAATCCACATGAGTCGCCTGCAGTTGGTGACCCGGCTCCAAACCATCCCTTCATCACCGCAGATCTTGCCGAAAACATCATTCTTGCTCCCCTCAACGTACGCACTCGTGCAGAACAACACAGAGATTGACCGTCGAGAGCCCGCCTGAACAGAGCTTGCAAGTCACGGTGCTCATAGCAGAAGGAACCCGACCAATCTTCGCCGAATCGCATCAAGTTCATCGAAGCGAAGATCCCGTCCTGGGTTCTCCCACCCTGCCGGTCCGAGCCTCCAAGCAGTGGCATAATTGTCTTTTTCCCCGCGATCTCGGAAGCAAATTCGAGTCACAATATGGCAACGCATCAACTGCCGGCATTTGAGTTTATCGTCGTATTTCTGTAGCTTCTCGGGTGCAATCACTGTCACGGAAGAGCATTAAGGAGGAAATGCCCCCTCCGATCATCATTCTTACGGCAAGAAGTCAGGAAGCCGAGGTTGTTCTTGGCTCGGAGCTCGGGCCGGCCGCTCGGTGACGTTGCCGCCAACCTGCAACGCCGCATCCGGGAACTCGTGCTACCTGCGGGAGTCGAAAGCGAAATTGGCAGTCAGGTCAAGCAGCAGAGTGAATGCTTCCGTGATGTAACCCTTTTTCATAAGGAGCCCATGAATGCCGCGGTGATATCCTATCGTTCACAATGAAAAAGTGGAGTCAATTCTGGAGATAGAGGAAGAACTCAACAAGGAGGGCGCAGGCATTCGTGCGTTTGCGTGGAACGTCGAACAGTCTGTCTAGCGGATATACTGTGACGTGTTCACAATAACGGCTCGAGAAGAAGCAGTGCGATCCATCATGTTGTGTCTTGATGTGGGCGCGCGGAGGGTCTGAGGATGAGTTTCATCGGGATCAGCAAATACAAATGTCAGTTGAGGAGGGGTTCTTTTCCATGAGTTCGCAAAATCGTGTCATCATGATCGTTTGCGTTGTCGCTTTGACGGGAATTGCCGCGTCGAGCTTTGGAGTGATACTGACCGAGTCCTTCGTAAAATTCACTGGCGCATTCTCCAGTCGCCAGTTAGAGGATCTTCAGATAGACTGTAACGCATCAATGATCTGCCCGGGGGAGGACCTGCTCTACGAGGTCAGTTGGTGGATTTTCAAGCTTGGGCGAATCCGACTGAAGACGCTTGAGTCAAGAATAAGAGATGGTCACGTGCGCCATACTGCCGTGGTGTTCATTGATTCCTATGGTGGGCTCCCGTTTGTTGATGTGCACGCCATTGATTACACGGAGATGGACTCCGCCTTCTATTCACGCGGTTTCCACTCAGTTGAGAAGCGAAACGATGAATGGTTGGTCATGAAGTACCATTACTATCTCTCTGAGAAGGTCTTGATTGTTGAGGAAACATGGCAGAGAGATCTGCTGTCGCCGCCATATGCACCATCAACGTTCGACACGCTGAAGATCGAACAGGAGTGGTTTCAGGATGGATTGTCGCTTTTGTACTTCGCTCGACAGAACGCACGTTTGGGGAAACCGATTCGTGTTCCGACGATGATCTATGGAACCACCGGAACGACGCTGTTTCATTTCACCAATAAGAAAACCACCGTTAAAATTGACGGCAGCAAAGACCCAGTTCGAGTCGTAGAATTTGAAGGGAAAGCTGGATTTAAGGGTTTGTTTGGGTTGACCGGAGATTTCAAAGGTTGGCTGAGCGATGACGCTGCCGCGGTTCCGATTAAAGCCAAGACGAAGGTCATTCTCGGAAGTATCAAGATCGAATTGAAAGAATGGGAGCGCAGCGGATGGACACCACCTGTGGAGGAAAAGTGAGTGCCGCGAACGGCCGTCGTTCACGGACGGCAATGATTCGGAGGAAAACGCTCAAACAATGAGCAATGGATAAGCGTGAACACGCTCTCAACGGCACACCCGCAGGCTTAATTGGACTTGTTGTTGCGATATTCTTCGCCGTTCTGTTTCTCACGTGGGTATGTGGTGTTGGTTTATCGAGGATCAACACGCCGAGAGATAATAGTACTCTCCTCAATCTTTACCCGAGATGTTTGCGAAAACGCATCACGCCGAATGCAAATACTGCCACACCGATCGTCAACATTGGCCACACCTGCGGCCAGAGCACAGAGAAGTCCACGCCTTTGAGGAAAACGCTTCGTACGATGACCAGAAAGTACCGAAGAGGAATTCCATAGGTTACAAACTGGAAAATCTTCGGCATATTCTCGATGGGAAAAATGAATCCTGAAAGCACAATCATCGGCATCATGACGAAGAACATCGAGGTCATCATGGCTTGCTGTTGCGTCTGGGAGACCGTCGACATCAATAGACCGATCCCGAGCGTGGTAAAGAGAAAGACACCGCCGAGACCCAAGAGGTGGAATATACTGCCCCGTAGCGGTATGCCAAACCACACAGTTGCCACGAATGTTACGAGCAGCACATCCACGAATCCAATCAAGATAAACGGCGCGAGCTTTCCGGCAATGAATTCATAGGACCGGATCGGAGTCACGATCAGCTGCTCCAACGTTCCAATCTCACGCTCCTTCACGATCGCCATCGATGTCAGGGAGGTCGTCATCACCATCAGGAGAAGCGCGAGTACTGCTGGTACCATAAAGTTTCTGCTCTTCAGATCTTGATTGTACCAGACGCGCGGTTCCGCCACAATCTTCCCAATTCGCCGTCCGAGCTTTTTCGTTGCAGGCTCAATTCTGCCGATCATAATTCTCCCGGAGTATCGTGCAACGATGGACGAAGCATACGACATTGCGATGCCGGCGCTGTTCGCGTCCGATCCGTCCACCAGCAACTGCAATCGCGCACCCTCTCCGGAGACAATATTGTTCGCAAAGCCTTTCGGAACACTCAACGCCATTATTGCTCGGCCGTTGTCAAGGTAGGAGTCAATCTCGCGGGGATGGGAAACGAATCCGACGGGCGTGAAATACTCGGAGGCCGAAAACTCCTCCACCAGTTCTCGACTCACCGCTGTCTCGTCAAGGTCGCACACGACCAGCCGAACATCCTCCACGTCCATCGTCGCTGCATAACCCAACAAGATGAGCTGCATAACAGGCGGGAAAAATACCACCGCGAGCATACGCTTGTCCCGACGGAGCTGCCAGAATTCCTTTCTGATCAAATGCAAGATGCGCTTCATGTGTGAGCTCCCGATGGACTCAGTTCTCTCCGCAAGCGGACCGTGGCAATGAACATCATAAGAAACGCGAAGATAGCCAGGAACACGAGTTGTTCCCAGTATGCACTCAGTCCCGCCCCTTTGAGGATGATGCCGCGAAGCGCAATCAGGAAATAGCGAGCGGAAACGAGATACGTGGTAGCCTGTACCGCCAGGGGCATACTGGAAATGGGAAAAACGAAGCCAGACAGCACGAACGAGGGCAGCATCGAAATCGTCACCGCCACCATAAACGCCACCTGCTGCGTTTGTGCCATCGTTGAAACCAACAGCCCCACTCCGAGCGAGCCCAACAGAAAAATGGCCAGGGAGAGGGCCAGCAGGAGCGGATTTCCAACGACCACCACCCCAAACAGAACTCTTCCGACAATCAGGATGAGAATTGAGGCGACGAAAGAGATCAAGAAGTAAGGAATTGTCTTGCCAACGATCAATTCGACGGGCTTGATCGGCGAAACGATGATTTGCTCCATCGTACCGCGCTCTTTCTCTCGCACCACGGAAAGAGCCGTGGAAACCACCGTGGTAATCATAAGGATGACGCCGATGAGACCTGGCACAAGAAACGTAGAAGTCTTAAGCTCGGGATTATACCAGATGCGGGGACGAAGATCGATAGGAACGAGAGAGATTCGAAGGCCTCGGCGTTCCATCTGGCGGAGAAACCGATCGTTCGAATAGTCCCGGACAATCGCATTGATGTATCCGAGAGCGGTCGTGGCGGTGTTGGAATTCGATCCGTCCACAATCACCTGAACCTTCACATCTTTACCCTTCTCGAGGTCCTTGGAAAAATACGTCGGGATCACGAGGACCACCACCGCCTCGCCGCGATCGATCAGCCCCTGAATTTCCGCCTCATCCGAAATACTGTACACATGATCAAAGTACCCAGAATGGGCGAAGGATCCGGCAAACGTTCGACTTGCGCTGGACCACTCCTGATCGAACACCGCCATTTTAAGGTGATTCACATCGAGGTTCAGGGCGTACCCATACAGGATAAGCAGGAGCGCGGGGATGAGCAACAATACAGCGAGCGTGCGCTTATCGCGACCGATCTGACGAAACTCTTTCTTGACGATTGGCCGTATATTGAACTCCATTGCCATGGAATTTACTTCTGTTGTGCCTGCGTACGGTGAGATCCCCTCCTCTGGACGGGTTCTTCAAGGATACGTTTATCCTCAGCAGAGGTGAGGTGGAGGAAGACATCCTCTAGCGATGGGAGAATTTCTTGAACTGATTGCACTTCGATTTCCTTTCCCGAGAGGGCATGTCGAATTCGTTCCTCTGCATCGTGGA
>JBHHZW010000115.1:0-7087 GCA_046758305.1 Bacteroidota bacterium
AAGGTCTTATAGCCTTCACCGGCAATCGCCTTGAAGTGGACGAAGACATCCTCGCCGTTTTGACGTGAGATGAACCCGTATCCCTTGGCTGCATTGAACCATTTTACGGTTCCTTGTTCCATGGGTTGGATCCTTCCGATTAATTGTTAAGAAAATGTACCCGAAGCTCCGCGCCAGATCTTTTTGGCTTTTCCACCTGCGATGACGAGCCTCGTGGAACATTTCTAACAGGACCCGGGCTTTCCATCTGCAGCGACAACGAAGAGGGACACCTAACCCCTTTCGGGGCGGTGAGATATCCCTGTGGGCCAAAAACGGTGTACAGTTAATTGCAACCTAATGGTAGTGAATTTCCTTACGAAACGCAAGCCCCGAATGATTCAGGACGAACACCGCTTCGCGGCAAGTTCCATTTCAGAGTCAACAAGAAACGATAAGATTCTCTTTAAGCGTATAGCAATCCCCGAAGATGGGAAGCATTTTTCGTCAAGGATGAGAACCACAAATGAATCAACAATTCCTAGACTGTTTTGCCCGTTTAATGCAAAAAGCCTTGCTCCGAGTTGGGGCATTTGGATGATTGATTTTCACACCTTGGTTCTTTAACTTTTTTGAACATTTTTAGAGGGACAAGAATGAATCATCTAGATCGCTTCACTTGCACCGTTCCCACACGCGCTGAGACAATTGAAATTCATGGATGGCTGAATAAGCTTTGCCAGACAGCCCAATGGGATTTGCCCGACATCGCAGGAGAGCTACCATGAGTGAACCGTCAGATCCAATTTCCCGTTTCGCCGCAGCATTTCAAGAAGCTACACGACCGGACCTTCCTGAGTCCACGGCGTTCGTCCTTGCAACCACCGGCGCTGATGGCAAACCGTCGGCGCGAGTGGTGCTGTTAAAGGCGTTCGATGATCGAGGATTTGTTTTTTATACCAACTTGGAAAGCCGTAAGGCGAAAGAATTGATGGCGGTAAGGCATGCTGCTCTCTGTTTCTACTGGCCGCTGCTCAAACAGCAGGTTCGCGTCGAGGGGAGCGTCGAGCGGATATCAGATGGCGAAGCTGATGCATATTTCGCTACTCGACCGCGTGGTGCGCAGATTGCAGCTTGGGCTTCCAAACAGAGCACACCGCTCACCAGCCGCTTGAACCTCGAAAAAAAATTCATGGCGTTCCAACAGGAATACTCAGGCCGAGAAGTACCCCGTCCGCGCTTCTGGTCGGGTTTCCGAGTAATTCCGGAACGAATGGAATTCTGGGAGTTCCGAGAAGACCGGCTCCACGAGCGCACCCTCTATACGCGCGACAATGGAAGATGGGTGATGCAGAATCTTTATCCCTAGGTCTAGTAGAGCACGGATGCCACTTGACTCTGGGTCATTCTGCTCGCTACGATTCATGATGAAAAGTCGTGAGGGGAACGGGGAACTGTTCACTTCGATTTGCGAAGAATGGAATAAGAACACGCAGACTGGTATATTGAGATAGTCACAGTAGTATATTCCGCGAGCATCGTAACCACTTCGTGCCAGGATCGGGTTCATACTTTCGACGTAGTCCCGAAGTTCTCCAGCAGAACCCGGGAAATTGTTCTCATAGGTTCCAAGCATGATGAAGCGGCTCTGTTTTCTGTATCCAATCATATCGGTTTTTTCTGCTTACGGCCAAACACCGGAGGAAATCATACGAATAGCGCAAGACCGACTTGAAGGCAAGACTGGTCAGGGCACGTTCGTCATGACGGTGATCACGCCAGATTACACACGCACTATGAAAATGGAAAGCTGGTGGGTGGGTCACGAAAAATCCTTGATCGTCATCAGGAGTCCGAAGAAGGAAGCTGGCAACAAATGGCTGAAAATCGGAAACGAAATGTGGAGCTACTTACGAAACACGGAAACCACGATCAAGCTTCCACCCTCGATGATGTTGCAGTCCTGGAACGGCTCGGATTTTACGAACGATGATCTCATGAGAGAATCAAGTATAGTCGAGGATTATGATCATACGATTGTTGCAGACGAGATGTTGGGCAATGAGAAGTGCTGGAAAATCGAACTGACACCAAAATCTGAAGCAGCGGTTGTGTGGGGTAAACTATACTATTGGGTACGGCAAAAGGATTATCTCCCCGCCGCCGTGGATTATTATGACGAAAAAGGCAATCTGATGCGGTCAATGGTGTATTCTGACTTCAAAATCCTTGGTGGAAGAAAGATTCCTGCAAAATGGACGATGGAGAATAGAGCTAAGGAAAGACGCCGGACAGAATTCAGTATTCTCAACATAGAGTACGATAAGAAGATCAGCGACAGAATTTTTTCATTTCGAGAACTTGAGAGAGGAAGCTGAGAATGTCTCTCTTGTTGAGGTTGGCCTGGCGGAATGTCTGGCGAAACAAAAGAAGATCGATCATTACAATCCTTGCAGTGACTTTCGCTGCAATGTTTTCGATTGCGATGCGTGGAATACAACTTGGCACGTACGAAGTGAACATTCGAACCGCTGTGAGTATGTTTTCCAGCTATCTTCAGATTCAGAGAACAGGATATCAAGAAAATCCCTCCTTACAACGCAGTATTCCGTATGAAGAAACCCTTGAGAGCCTCATCAAGGCCCAACCCGCTGTGACAGGTTACGCTCCCCGGATCTACGCCGATGGGCTGGTGAGCTTCAAGGATAATTCTCTCGGTGTTGCAATCATCGGCATTGATCCGAACCTGGAAAACAGTGTGTCGATCCTTCACAAGAAGGTTGACGTGGGCAAATTCTTCCGATCTGATTCATCCGACGAGGTTGTGGTAGGATATAAGTTGCTCCGGAATTTGAGAGCAGCAGTTGGAGATAAGATCGTCGTCCTGACGCAGGGCTACTATGGCTCTCTGGGGAATATGTTGCTTCGAATATCGGGCACGATCAAAACTGGCTCTCAGGCATTGGACGGTGCAGCAGTTTTTATGGGCTTCACGACGGCACAAGAGCTCCTGGACATGGGAAACCGCGTTACGGTCATTGCTCTATCGCTGACCGATTTAAATCGGGTCACACCGACAAAAGCTCAACTGAATCAAAAAGTACGCAATTCGAATTTGACGGTGCTCTCGTGGGACGAGGTTATGCCAGAACTGAAACAGTCCATTGAATTGGATAACATCGGAGGTCTACTGTTTCTCGGTATCCTAATTGTCGTTGTTGCATTTGGGATACTGAATACGGTTCTCATGTCGGTGACAGAACGATTCCGAGAATTTGGCATTCTCCTTTCTGTAGGAATGCCACAAATGAAGCTCGTCACTATCGTCTTCATTGAAACGATCATCATAGCAGTGATTGGTCTACTGTTGGGAAACATGCTAGCCGCCGGCATTAATTACTACATCGTCCTCAACCCAATTGTTTTCAGTGGAGATTTTGGAGCAATCTATGAAGAGTACGGATTCCTACCCCGCCTAGAATCGAGCTTAAAGCTCAGCATTTTCATCAACTCGACCATCTCGATACTCGTCATTGCGCTCGCATCTTTTCTGTACCCTGGATATAAGCTCTGGAGACTTCAACCCCTGAAAGGCATACGGCACACGTAACATGCTGCTGAAAATTGCATGGCGAAATATTTGGAGGAACAAAAGGCGTTCTCTCATCGTATTGACTTCTATTGTCGTTGGATTGCTAGCAATACTGCTCAATGATAGCTTGTCAATCGGAATGATTCATCAAGTGTTTACGAACCAGATCGGTTCGCATATTTCACATATTCAAATTCATAAAAAGGGGTTTCACGATAACAAGATCATCGAAAACTATATACCAGATCCGTCCAGAGTTGAAACCGTGCTAGATAATTCCCCCCTCATTGAGAACTACAGTAGAAGGGTTATTACGTATGGATTGCTCAGCAGCGCATCAAATTCATCGGGAACGAACATTATCGGCATCATTCCGGAAGAGGAAGAAAAGGTGACGAAAATCAAGACATCGATTGTTGAAGGTAACTATCTGAGCAGAGAAAAACGTGAAATCGTTATCGGAAGAAGGCTGGCAGAAAAACTGGAAGTTGGGCTAGGAGATAAGGTTGTTGCGATGGCTTCCGCGCTCGACGGAACCGTTGGCGCCGATGTGTTCAGAGTTGTCGGTTTGTACGAAACATTTAGCTCAGAATTTGACAAGTATTCGGTCTATGTACCACTGGCAAACGCCCAAGAACTGCTAGCGCTGGGAACGAATATTTCAGAATTCGCCATGATTTCGAGGGATGTAGAACGGGTCGCTCAAATTAGAGACGATCTTATAAGCCAACTCGATGAGTCCTATGAAGTATTATCCTATGACGAAATCGTGCCTCTCCTCGTCATGCAAATGGATATCTACGCACAATCGATGTTTATCGTGTACATCATCGTCGGTGCAGCAATGATTTTCGGAATCGTTAACTCGATGCTCATGTCTGTTTTCGAGAGAATCCAAGAGTTCGGCGTCATGATGGCTCTCGGGATGAAAAACACTAGGATTTTTCTCATGGTTGTTTCTGAAGCATTCTTACTGGGAACATTGGGATCAGCCATCGGACTAGCTATCGGGTACGTGATTTACGTACCCCTGTCGCACTCCGGGCTCGATTTGAGCGTTTTTTCGGAAGCTCTTACAGCGTTCGGTTCAGGAGCGACCATTTATCCAGTCCTTACTATTCAGGCTGTCCTCAGCTCAATTGTTATCATACCCTTTATCGCTGTACTCGGGGCAATCTACCCGGCGTTTAAGGCAATTCGATTGGAGCCGGTTAATGCAATCCGATACGTTTAGAAGGGAAATTATCATGGAGGTTATTCGAACAGCAGGTCTAGAAAAAGTCTATGAGGATAACGCCCTTCCCGTCCACGCGTTGCGAGGAATCGACTTGACAATCAACAAGGGCGAATTCCTGGTGATCGCTGGACCGTCTGGGTCGGGCAAAACAACATTGCTAAACATCATCGGTGCGTTAGACATGCCGACAAGAGGGAGCGTCTACCTCGAAAATGAAAATCTCAGCCGTAAGACGAAGAACGAGCTCGCGTCGTTCAGGCTTCACAAGATCGGTTTTGTGTTCCAAGCCTATAATCTGATTCCTGTCCTTAGTGCTCTTGAGAACGTCGAATTTACGATGATGCTGCTCGGAATTTCTGAAAAGAAAAGGAAAGAAAAAGCCTTCGCGATAATGAGAGAGCTCGGGATTGAGGAGCTTGCGCATAAGAGACCGAACGAAATGAGCGGGGGACAACAGCAGAGAGTTGCAGTGGCAAGAGCCATCGTTACGAATCCCTCCATCGTGCTGGCGGATGAACCGACCGCTAATCTTGATTCGGATACCGGTGGCGCGCTCCTCGATTTGATGGAACAAATGAACACGGAGAGGAATATCACGTTCGTTTTTTCCTCCCATGACCATCAGGTGATCGAGCGAGCGAAGCGGTTGGTGATTCTACGGGATGGAGCAGTAGCGAAGGAGGAAAAGGCTTGATCATGAGACCATCTAACAACGCTCACTGAGAATCGTTCATATGATCAAACCGTATTGCATGCGTCTGTAGACCGAAAAAAACAGAACAAACGTTGGCGAGTAAACCTATCCGAATTGCGTCAGCACTTCTTCTGCTAATTTTTCTTCAGTCGGCCCAAGCTCAGGTTCAGCTAGATTTCTCCGGCTATGTGATCGATTTACCTATTTACGAGAGTGCAAATGAACTGCTTTCGCGGTCGAGTGACACTGGCGAAGACCTGTTGTTCAACTTAACCAGAGTGCGGCTGCGTCCTACCATTTTCCCGTGGTCGAATGCACGCCTTTCACTTGAGTATGAACTGATGTCGCTCTACCACAGCAGCAGACTCACGCGTTCAAGCACTCCCGACAGAATGAATAGACAAACTGTGGACCTCAGATGGGATCCGGTCAGGAGTATTCACTTCACAGTATCACATTTTGTTGATCGGTTCTATCTCAGGCAAAGCTTCAATTTTGGAAACATCACTATCGGCAGGCAGAGGATAGCGTGGGGAACGGGGAGAGTGTGGAACCCGACCGATCTCTTTAATCCGATAAATCCAGCGAGTTTCGACAAAATTGAAAAAGACGGCGCCGATGCATTATCAGTGAAGTTCTATTTCGGCAGTTTTACTGACTTAGCCTTAGTGTACAACTTGCAATCCAGTTTCGGCCAGAACAACGTGGGGTTTCGGTTTCGAACAAACGTTGGTGCATACGATCTGTCCACTGTTGGGGGCTACTTTGATAAAAGAATAATTGTAGGCGGAGATTTTGCTGGCAACTTTTTCGACGCGGGAATACGTGGAGAAGGGATTGTTTCAGCGAGGAGGGAGAACCTGGAATCGAACTTTGTAAAGTTTATTGTCGGATTGGATCATCAGTTCACGTCTCGACTGTATGCTTTGATTGAGTATCAGTTCAACGGTGAAGGGACCACGGACAGGAATGCATATGACTTGTCACGATTAGAAGCCGGCGAGATATTGAACTTGGGTAGGAACTATCTCTTTATTCAAGCATCTTACCTTTTCCACCCGTTGCTGACTGTGGCCTCATCTGTCAACGCAAACTTGAATGACGGCAGTGGTTTTATTGGAGGTCTCGCCTCTTTCTCAGCGGCTGAAAATTTTTCCGTTCATCTAGGCGGTCAAGTTTCTTACGGAAATCGCCTCGATGAATACTGGTACTATCCCGACGCTGCTTATCTGAAAGGAGATGTCTACTTTTGAGATAGACGGAGTGACTCGTCGGGACACTGCCGAAAATGAGCTTTCAGATCTGCCGGATACGAAAGTGCTGCTTGCACAACTGAAACAAACGGAATAGGTGAGGAAAGCCGATGACGTTTTTGGATTGGATAGTCGTCGTTTTCTATTTTGCTGCCATCATTGCATTTGCCGTCGTTCGCGGTAGGTCCCAGCACAACATACAGGACTATTACCTGGCGAACAGAGGGATACGATGGTGGCAATCGGGGGCCTCGACTATGGCCACGCAGCTTGGCGCTATCAGTTTCGTATCCGCACCTGCTTTTGTTGCACTCAAGGATGGTGGGGGCCTG
>JBHHZW010000116.1:0-7052 GCA_046758305.1 Bacteroidota bacterium
CGTGGACAACAAACGTGATGTTCTTCAACCCCATCTTTTCGATGAAGCCTTCCACGTATTTCAAGTGGTCGAAAAAACGATACTCGATGTCCGGCTTGTCTGATTTTCCCATCCCAATGAGATCGAGAGCTATACACCGTCCCAAGGGAGTCAAATAGGGGATAATGTTCCTCCACAGGTATGAAGAAGTAGGATTGCCATGGAGAAACAGGATCGGCTCACCTGATCCTTCATCGATGTAGTGGATCTTGGAACCGTGAACCTCGATGTAGTTGGATTTATAAGGAAAGTCTGCCGAGATATTTTGTGTGGGAGTCATTTTCAGTCTCAGTCCTGTGCCGCCATCAGGTTAGTCCGTGATCTAATGAAGAGAAAGGCAGGAAAGCCTCAAAGCCTGCACTTCACCTTAGGAGCGATGATTGACTATGGGGAAATTCGATAAGCAGCCGGTCAACTGGTCAACAGGTCGACTATGAAGAAGAGAGAAGTTGAGGATGATCCGGTGGTCAAGTGTCCGACTACTTACGGACAATAATAGCCAGGAGGGCGACAAAAGTCAAGGAGGCATTCAAAATTCGCCAATTTTTCCGAGTTCCCTAAACGTGATTCATGAGCGAGTAGCCCGGAAGCCTCTCCTTCTTCCCGACCCTGCTGTCAATTTAACGATACCGAAATCTTATTCACCGCCCCGTGCAGCTCGCTGGCTTCCAAGTGGGAAAAAGAAAACCCTCAGAAGCCCATCCTCATTTAACCACATGGGAGGCCACTGAGGGTTCTGATATTCTTAGCTAATTCCTATTTCAGCAAAATAAGTTTCTTCGTCTCCACAAACCAATGTCCTGAGCCTTGCGAAGGATCCCCTACCTGCAGCCGATATAAATACACGCCGCTGGAAAAGCCAGTTGTGTTCCATTCAGCGTTGTATCGTCCAGCAGAACGATGTTCTGAAACCGACATTGCTACCTCTTCGCCCAACGTGTTGAACAGCCTCAGGGTTACATAGCGGGAAGCTCGGTCGAAAAGCTCATACCTACCCCGTTTGAGCTAGGATATAAGCAACAGACCTAATAGAGCTTTGTCTTCGGCCATGGGCATGCGAGCACTCATAATTTCAACTGAAGGAAAATCATCCGTGTGCGGATTCAGCAGGCGATGTCGAGCTTGAAACAGGAATCGTGAAGTGAAACGAAGTTCCTTTGTTCACCTCCGAATCCACCCATACATTACCCCCGTGTGCCTCAATGATCCGTTTGTTAATAGCGAGACCGAGTCCTATCCCCTTATCCTTGGACAACTTACCGGCTTTCGTCTGCTTGTACTTCTCGAACAGAAAGGGTATTTCCTCCTTTGCAATTCCAACGCCGGTATCGGCGACGCAAACAACCAACTGTTTCCTTGTTCGCGCATCGATGTCGTCCGCGACCTCTTCCGCATCCACAGAGATGCTGATCCTCCCGCCCTCAGCCGTGAATTTGATCGAGTTGCTAACGAAATTCATCATGACCTGTCCCATCTGGTCAGGATCAACATCGACTTTCGGGAGGTCCGACATAAAATTTCGCTCGAGTCGAAACCTCTTGGCATCGATAGGACTCCGCATGCTTTTGCACGTGAACTCAACGATCTCGCGGAAATCCACTGACATTTTCGCAAGGTGAAGTTTACCTGCCTCCAGCTTGGAGAGATAAAGAATATCATTGATCAAACGCAGCATTTTTTCGCTCGTAGCGATCCCAGCGTTCAGCAGGTCAAAGTGAACTTGGTCAAGCGGCCGATATGGATCGGCCTTCCGAATGAACGAGAGACTCGCCTCGATTCCCACCAGCGGACTGCGGAGCTCATGGACGAGCATCGCGGTAAAATCCGCCTTCGCTTGCTCGAGCTCTTGCTTTGCTCGTTCCTTTGCTTGCTCCGCATCATGAGCACGAAGGACGGACCGGACCCGTGCAGTCAGTCCCTCGGGCTCGATCGGTTTTGTGATAAACTCGCTTGCCCCAAGCTTCATGGATTCGACAGCCAGTCTGATATCACCGTAACCGGTCAACATGATCACGTCTGTGCTGCGGGAGTGTTTCTTGACAAACTTCAGCATACCGATGCCGTCGATACCGGGCATTCTGATATCAAGGAGAGCAAGGTCAAAAAGCTTAGATTGCAGCATCTTAATCGCCTTTTCTCCATCCTCTGCGCTGTCAACCTCATGACCGTCCCTTTTCAACCGAGACGTGAGCGTCTGCCGAAAAGCATCTTCGTCATCGACCACAAGGATACGGGAGCTCATAAGTGACCTCAATGAAATCGATATGTGGATTCTCTTGGTGAGATCGAACGCATCTCTGTCTTCAAGGTCCGCTATCGATCAATGGCATTAGTGCAAAAGTCTCTCAATCGTAGCACCTTTTTCCCCTCCTAATCAAAATGAGCATAGATGTGCGGAAGCAATTTCATCGCAACATTTTTAGTGACCTGGCCTTGCACAGTTTCTTCCGTTACCTTAGTCTCACATCTGCCGAGTTTTTCAAGGATTTTGTAGTGAGAGATGGTCTGGCCGATCATTACTAAAAACTTTCTTGTTTTGAATCGACTGAAATGGACGCCTGTGGACTTCTTGTGGGGCCATCAGGGTCAGCCCATGATTTGTGTACTAAGAGTGGGAAAGTATCTGAGGCTGAGTGGTATGCAAAAAGGTAACGAATGGACGAGGGAAAATCAACCAGCTACCCTCGGTGGAGGGAAATCCAAACAGATAGCTCAATAGGCCATTTCGAAGACCTTATGCAGTTTTGTGAGTGCCAAAAAGTTCGGGCCCCCACTACCTTGTCCAGTCAAACTGCAATTTCCACCATCTCAATCAGATCCAGAGGTGAACACACCTTTTGAAGATGTTCCGTTGGGGGCACGGGCCTTTCTCAAATTTCCCTCCCGACTGAAAACACAGCTGCCAACAGTTTAGCAAGAAAAGCTCATCAAATTGCTTTTCTCGCCAGCTTAGGCACTGTCATAGGCTTTTATGGTCTGAATACTGCGTACAGTAACCGCCTGAAGAGGGAATTGCCCCGGACAGGTAGGTATTTGTTCCTGAGCCCATTCAGTAAGCTGTCCAAAACTTCAGACTCCTGACATCCATCAAGCGGCTCATAAAAATTCCCAAAAGCCTCCAAAAAAATTTTTGAGGTATGCAGACTCAACCCTGGGCAGAAACTGCTCACCCATGCTGCCGTCAGCACCACCGCCTGGACTGAGTAGAACCCTTGCCCCAGCGAAGGCTGTATCTACTGCCAAGTCACGCACGAACACCGTCGCTTGTTCTGCGCTTAAAGTGTGGGTTTCTAGCGTTCAGTCCAGTGATTCTTGCAGCGACGAGCGCAACCGCCGTCTTTTCCTCTGATAAGCGAGGTGATAGTAATCGACGGATATTGAAAACTCCTTTTGTTTTCCTTCCCAATGGCAAAAACCGTTCGCCCAAAGACCGTCGATCACGTTATGGATCATAGCCCCCATAATTTGTCCCATGTGGATGGCACGCTGAGTAAGTGCTGTAGCAACTTTGTTTAGTATACTGCGTCGGATTCGCCTTCTTAAAACCTCTCACCAATGCGACATTTTGGTTAACAATGTAAGGAGCAACATCCGGGCTCAGTGATCCAAAACCATACGCAATTAGACGCGAACGTTTCCCCCCATGAGGAACAACCAAATGACAGCTGACACATGGAATTCCCTGATATTGGGTCGCATCGATTGTGAAAGTGTCTCTGTTGTGATCTCCCGCATCATGTGCCTCGTTAGAATAATCCCCTGTAATAAACAATGGGTGGCAATTGACGCAGAAGAGATCATTTTGCCAGTTGTTTTGATTGTACCACACATCCCCAAGTGTCCACAATTTACCAGTGAGTGTGTAGGGCCAGTATCCTCTGGTGCCAGTCAGCATAAATCTTGCGTTCGAGCCGTGAGCACCCTGCGGCACCGTCGCCGCGGTCGGTTCGTCATTCCCGTGACAGTCACTGCAATACATTGTCTGAGTCCCCACACTGCTCCACTCCGAAGTCATCTGGCTTGATGTCATTGCTCTTGGAGAATAGGATCCCGTTTGGTTATTTAATCCCACTGCCACGGGATGCGCTGAATAATTGGAAACATTATACTCCATCGCCTGGTCGGTAATATTCATACCCGACGGTCCGACAATCGTTGTCACACCATTAATCGCCGTCCCAAATCCATAGTATGAGTGACACTTCAAGCAGATCTGGTACTCTTGCGTCACCGGATTGTTCAGGGAGAAGGTTGTTGGTTGTGTCCACTTCGTCGCTGTGCCGGGCGTAACACCCCGGGCACCCGTTAATACATTTGAGGCCGCATTACTTTTGATGGTATGCAAGCCATCCTTCGCTTGATGAGGATTATGACAATCTTGACATTCTGCGTGGCGGTTGGGAACATTCAAACTCGTTGAATTATCTGGATTAAGGTGCTTGCTACTCTCAAAATTCGTCGGGTGCCGATACGTTTTGTTGAGTGCACTCTGAATGTCTTTTGTGTTTGTACCTGGTGTCGTCCCGTGGCAGCCAGCGGCGTAACAAGTGTTTTCCTCTGAAAAACGAAGAATATAGGGCGCTCCTGTTCCGCTGTGTGATTGGTGGCAACTTCGGCATGCCCATTCGCCGATTGTTGTTGCCGTTCCACCGGGCGGCGTATAACTCTGTGTAGAATTCTTGTGAATCGCGGCTGACCAATTTATTTTGTTATGACAGAACGTGCAAAGTGAAGCATTAGCATTGGAGATCCGTAGAAATTTTGTGAATTCATTATTATGTGGATCGTGGCACGTGTGACACTCCACCCTTCCGGTGAATGCATCAGGATCGAGCCTGACAGCAGTGTTCCAAGGCCAGCTGCGCACAACAAGATCCGGGTCCTTTGCATTGTCGTAACCAAATCCGACTGGATGATCATCAGTGAGTGTTGTACCCAAGAATCCAGCACTACTGGTTGGCATCGTTGTTACGCCACCAGACATGGTAATTGGGCCTCTCGATCCGGTACCTGGTGTATTATACACAGATCCAAGAGCGATCGTGCCGTCGTGGCAACTCATGCAGAGTTTGGATTTTGCATTCGGTTGTGCAGCTGCGGGATATGTTTTTGACGTAAGATAATCACTGGAGTAGAACGTGTATGCTGCAGCTGTAGCCTGGCGGTTCCAAAGCTGTGCATCCGCCGAGGCTCGATGTGGCGTGTGGCAAAAGACGCAAATCTCTTGTTCGGACTGTGCTTTAACGCCGCCGATCCCGGTCACCGAGAGGTTGTGCTTGGTGTCCTTGATGGATGTTTGAGCAGCGACGGCCCCGAACCAGAAAAGGTAGCTGCAGAACAGTAAGAGAATTTTCTTCCTCATCGGTGCTCGCTGAGATATTGGAAGACTTGCACTCGCCTATTCAGGGCATCCACGACGTAAACCTTGTTTTCTTCATCGATCCAGAGGCCCGACGGCATAGAGAACTCGCCAGCCCTTCCTCCTGGACCCCCAACCACTAAAAGCAATTTGCCGTCACGATCGAAAACTTGAAAGGCATTAAAGAGTGCATCTGCAACATAGATGTGACCTTCCGTGTCGACGGCAATCCCTTTGGGGTTCGCGAATGTCCCCTGCACATTCCCAACCTCACCGAAAACGGTCATAGCAGTCCCTGAATCGCCGAGCACTTGCACACGATGGTTCATGGCGTCTGCAAGATAGAGAGAAGCTCCAGCGCCAATAAATACTGGAAAATTGAATTCGCCTGGCTGGGTTCCTCTTTCCCCAAACTCAAAAAGAAAGGTTCCATCCAGAGAAAAAACGAGAACCTTGTTCAGTGCGGTATCGACGACGTACAATTTGTTCATATAGATAACGATCCCTGTCGGGCGCTCAAAAAATCCTTTGATAGAAAACTTAGCATCTCCATCCTCATCAAAAACCGCCACTTCTCGCAACGCCGAGTCAGTAACGTAAACCGCGCCGTCCGCTGCAATCGCTACTGCAACAGGAGATCGAAGCTGCCCATGTTCCGTTTCGCTAAGCGTTTCGTAGCGCTTGTTCTTTCGGTCAAAAATATGCACGCGTTGCGCACCGGGATCCGTAACATAAATCCGGCCTGAAAGATCCGTTGCGATACCCAGTGGCTTCACCAGAAATCCCGATTGCTGATCGGCTCCCACAAGCCAATCCCAGGCTTTGCGGAGAAACGACTTTTCGATGCCAAGGTCTGCTTTACTCGAAATGCTGAAGAGAAACTGTATTCGAGCCTGCTGCGGTGGAGCTGGCCAAACCGGCGGCTCTTTTTCCTGAGAGAAGCAGACCGTCGCAATCGAAAGGAGACAGCAGAGCAAAACTGTAGCATGGGGCCATAGCCTCATAGAACAGCTCCGTTAACGGAAATTAAAAGCAAAAGGCCGTTGAACCTCGAGCATCATACCTTGCGTGCGGATGTTTCCCACAGATCGGAGTGAATACCTTGCAATGAGCGTAAGTGCATGAAAACGATAATCCACGATGCCCTCAACTGATAGCGCTTCTATCCTCGTAACGTCGTTGAAGGTTTGTTCTCCTCTAATCTGGAACGTAAGATTCCGAGACAATCCGGACTCTGAAATACTTGCGCGGGAGCTTGTCGTCTGTTCCGCATACCATGAGCGCGTCCAACTTCGAGAATGCCGTAATTCAACGAGTGTTGTTGACCTCAATCGAGCAGCGACGTTTCCCCCAAGAGAGGTAATAGATCGCGGAGGAACGGCTGCGTAGTTGAAATATCGCGTATCGTTGCGCGAAAGTTCCACGCCTACAACGAAGCGGGAAATGGCGTTCGTCGTTACATTGAGCCGAGCGGTATTTTGGAATATATTCCCGAAACTGTACGAGCTGGTATACGAAACGTCCTCCTGCAGTGCAATCTGGACTCGCTGCAGCGTCGTGGATGTTCCGCCCAGACTCAATTGGGATTGCTGAACGAATTTTCTTTGCCCGGTTGGATATTTCTCGAAACCGACACTCGTCCTGGCAGAGGCAG
>JBHHZW010000117.1:0-6982 GCA_046758305.1 Bacteroidota bacterium
GATCTCCTCTGATGGTAAACTCGGTCCCCTCTACAGTGGCAATACCGTCATGTTATCCACTGATTACTATGAACTCTGCAAAACAAGGATGAAAGAGGATGGCTTGTTCATCCAGTGGGCACCAATTATAACACCTCTCAATGAAGTACGAGTCATGCTGGAGTCACTGAAACGATCATTCAAGTATGTCTCTCTGTTTTACTTCTATCCAAGTGACATTTTTATGCTTGCATCAGAGACGCCAATAATTCTTGATAAAGGCCACATGGATACGGTTCTTTCGGATCCGAATATAAGGCGTGAGCTTGAACGATTTAATATCCGAGACTCGTTTTCTCTTTTATCCTCCTATATGGGTGTCTATGAATCTTCTCCGAACGAAGCAATCAGGACAAATTCTTTTGATAGACCTATTCTTGAATTTGAATTTATGCGTGACTGGAAAAAGAGTCGAAGGTGGGAAGGAGGATATCGGGCAAAAAATCTTGAATATATGGTAGAGAATTATGAGAAAACTGATCTCAGCTTCTTATTCGGCGTGTTTAAGAATGTTGATAAACGAACGATCGAAAACATTTATAAAGCATCAATGCTGTTCTTTAGAGGCGGGATAACGTTTTTTAAAACGGGAAATTTTCAGAAGAGCTTTCAAGAATACACAAGATTCAGGGAAAGCGTCCAATTTTAACCGTTCTCCACGACTGCATGTTCCCCCACAGAGATCAGCAACAGCTACCTCGCAGTCCGCATCCGGTCCATGTGCATCAGGTCGATGAATTCCGCGAAAAGATAGTCGCTGTCGTGTGGGCCGGCCGAGGCTTCAGGATGATACTGCACACAGAAAATGGACAATTCGCGGTGACGAAACCCTTCGACTGTCTGGTCGTTGAGGTTTATGTGAGTAAGCTCTACTGCCCGTTCGTTCATCGAACCCCAGTCCACAGCAAACCCGTGATTTTGGGTCGTGATCTCGATATCGCCCGACTTCAAGTTCTTGACTGGATGATTCGCCCCGCGGTGACCGAATTTCAGCTTGAATGTCTTCCCACCTAATGCATGAGCCAGCAGTTGCTGCCCTAAGCAGATTCCGAAAATCGGCCTCTTGCCGATGAGCTTCTTGATATCTTCGATTGCATATTTCACCGCGTCAGGATCGCCCGGTCCGTTGGAGAGGAAAATGCCGTCTGGTTTGAGCGCCAGAGTCTCTTCCGCGGGAAAATGCGAAGGTACGACCGTCAGGTCACAGCCGTAGGCAGTCAAGCGACGCAAAATGTTCTGCTTAACGCCATAGTCATAGACCACAACGCGCAACCGACGTCCGATGACGTCGTCAATTGAGCGCACCGGCTTCAGGGCAAAGGGAGTTGTGTCCGTCTGGTTCCATCGATAGGTGGACTCCGTCGTTACCTTCCTTGTCAAGTCCAGGCCAGCCATCATGGGCGAGCGACGGGCTTTTTCAACGAGACTCTCGTCTGTCAAGTTCTGCGTCGAGAGGATTCCACGCATCGCTCCGACCGTCCGTATCATTTTCGTCAGCATGCGCGTGTCAAATCCTTGGATGGCGACGATCCGGTGCTGCTTCAACCAGGATGCAAGACTTTGCTTTGCCCGCCAGTTGCTGAAGTAGTCGACGTATTCCCTCACCACAAATCCCGCCACCTGCGGTCGAGCGGATTCGAGGTCATCAAAGTTGACACCGTAGTTACCGATGAGAGGATAGGTCATCGTCACGATCTGTCCGCAGTAGGAAGGGTCGGTGAGAATTTCCTGGTAGCCAGTCATGCTCGTGTTGAAAACGACCTCCCCGGTCACTTCGCCGTTCGCACCGAAGGATTCCCCGGTGAAGACCGTCCCATTCTCCAAGGCAAGTTTAGCTTTCATAGTCACCTTCGGACCTGATTTCTGACCGTCAAGCTAGCCATTGATAACCAAGAATCAACGAGCCGTGCGAGTCTCTCCCAGATGTCCCTTCCCTTCTTCAGACCATGAAGATCCTACGTGCAGATGCTCCCCAGGGTAAGATACAGTTTGTACACTCGGGAGGGGTCGAAGCACCCCCCATGAATTTCTGCTACCTCCGAGAGTCGTTTACGGCAAAACCCCCACGCCTGCATCTGTCTTAGCCCGAAAGCTACACCTCGGCTTTCCTCCTCTCGGGTGCGATTACTCGCACCACAGTCTCATAGAGGAGGAAAAGCACCGACGTATACATGAGTGTACCGAGCAACTCGGTTTTAAAAAACGGAATCGCAGCGACGTAGCACTGGACCAGTCCGGCCAGCGTGCGAGGATAGCCCGAGACTGGTAAGACCCAGACCCCAAGATTCGTTACCGCAAAAAACAGCAAAGAACTCATGATCGCAGCGCCGAGAATGAAGAGCGGCTGTTTGTGTTTCTTCAACCAGAGTCCGATCAACCCCGTCAGCAAGAAGCTGCCATACACCCACGGCATCAACGCATGAAAACCGATAAGAGAATCGCTGATGAGCATCGCGAGCATCGGAATGAGCAATGCGAATCGCTTCTGGAGATACACCCCGCCAAAAAGCGCCAACGCGGCAATCGGCGTAAAATTCGGAGGATGGGGAAGCAGGCGTGAAGACACGGCAAAAAGAATCAGAATGACTGCGAGAATGTTGCGCATGGAAACCTCCTCTTGATTGGTTTACATCGTCTGTTGTGATGGGATAGAGGCGATAGAGTCAGCCGGGACCTCGAACGAAATCAAATCTGGATGAAGAATCGCGGCCAGGATCTCGGCGCTGCGGACAATCCGCGGTCCTGGCCGGCTGAAATATGCGGACCCGTCAACTGCAAATACTTTTCTCCGCTGGACTGCCGACAGGCATTGCCAACCCGGAACATTCCAGAGGTCATTAGCCTCTCGGAGCGTTCGTTCAAGGGAAAAACCGCAGCACATAATCACGATAGCTTCAGGATTGTAGGCGAATATCTGTTCCCATTCGACCCTCACTGATGGCTTTCCCTTACGTCCCAAACGGTCGACACCGCCGGCTCTCTCGACGAGTTCAGGGATCCAGTGACCCCCGCAGAACGGTGGGTCCATCCACTCCATACAAAAGACCCGAGGGCGGTATTCCGCGGCACCACAGTGTTCTTCGATTGTTCCAATTTGCTTCCAGAGATCCTGAACGAGTTCAAGTGCCCTTTCGTGGCGTCCCGCTAGTTTACCAACAGCTATGACGTTTTCAAGGATATCCTCCAGGCTGTTCGGTTCGAGATTCAGCACCATCGGTGGAACGGAGAGCCTTTTCACTGCTTCTGTCACAGAGTCGTATGAGACAGCACAGACACTGCAGAGCTGCTGCGTGAGAATGAGGTCGGGTTTCACCCGTTCGAGCAACTCCATATCGATCTCATACAGACTGCCGGTATCGTCCAGCTTCTGACTAACGAGCCGATCGATCGTCGCACTCTGATCAGATTGGTTGATAGAGCTCTTTGTGATCTGCGGTTTCTTCCGTGCCGCGTGTGGAAAATCACACTCGTGCGTTACCGCGACGAGTTGATCTTCGAGGCCCAGTGCATACACGATCTCCGTTGCACTCGGCAAGAGAGAGACGATGTTCATGGGTCATCGTACGAATGCAATACTCCCGGGAGCTATTCCCACTTCGAATTCATTCAATGCCACTCCGGACGGGGAGTACACTCTGACCACTCCGTTTTGGACAAAATTCTTGGCGTCAGCTGCATAAATCTCGTTCGTTCTCCCATCGACAGCCACTGTATAGAACGACCCTGCGATAAACGGGTTCGCGACGATCTCCACAGTCCTCGTGTCCACTTTGATGATCCCGAGTTCGCCCACCACATAAACATACCCGTCGTTTGAAAATGCGATCTCGCCCGGATGACCACCTACTTCAATCGAATCGACGACCTCGTCCGTCGTTGGATTCAGTGCGAACAATTTGCCCGGAGTGTCGTCGGTGGGATCGGCGAAATCTCCGTAGTCCCCACTGCACACAATCCACACTCTTCCATCGGAATCGAGCCCGATGTTCGCCGGACCGTCCGAAAGCGTAATGGTCTTGAGAACCTGGTCCTTGGAGGCATCGATGACGGACACCGCTCTGCCCGACCCAAATCCCGAGTTGCAAACATAGACTTTTCCACTGGCAAAGGCAACTCCTTGGGGATTTTCCCCGACATCGATCTTCTCTGTCAGAAACTCGAACGTGATGAGGTCAAGAACTGACAGCGAGGCCTGGAAGAGGTTCGTCACGTACGCCTTCTGAAGGTTTGGAGCAATGGAGATCTTATACGGATTTGCTCCTGGCAGAAACGGTATAGTGGCGATGCTTGAATGATCGTTTGTACTGATGACTTCAACTTTGTCAGAAAAATTTACCACGATATATGCACGTGCTCCATGCACGACGATATCGTTTCCGGTGTCGCCAAGGTCGCGTCCATTGGCCGTCCCGAAGACATCTGCAAAAACTTTATTGGAATCGGGGAGAAAGAAGCTCAGGGTTGAATTCCCCCTAGTAAAGTTTCCTTCGTTCAGGATGTAGACTCCCTTGGTAAACTGAGGTGGCGATGGTCCAACCGGCCCGTTTCCGTCGCCAAAGCAACCAGTGAGCAAAACAACCGACACGAGACAAAAATACAGTCGCATATCCGGCGTCCCCCTAGAACTCAATTGCCACAGCAATCCGGTAATTCCGCAGCGGAGTCGGATACTGGACGATAACTTGATAATCTTCATCCAAGGCGTTCAAAACCTCAACCTGTGCATGAACGACAAAGGCTCGAAGCGGAATCCTCAAGTGAACCGACGTATCGAGGATTCGGTACGCAGGAAGAGCACGATCGTTCATCTCGGTGTAATATCGCTTGCTAACAACGCGGTGTCGGAGATTCAAGCTGGCGATTCCATATCGGACAGAGACCCCAAGGTTGAGCATGTGCCGCGGAACGTAAATCAGCGATTTGTTAAACGTACGATCGCTTGGATCTGATCGATTTTTCTTGCGAGCATCAGTATAGGTGTAATTTGTTTTAACCTCCAGGAGGTCACTCCGGACCCTCCAAACGTGGCTCAATTCGAAGCCTCGGGAGAGAACGCGACCGACGTTGACTGGCGACCAAACGTTCGTGCCGTTCGCGGGCATCCAGACGATCCGGTTCTCCGTTTCGATGGAAAAGTAGGTCACCTCTGTCGCATGCGCCCCCCCGAAATTGACGAGCGTCCTAACCCCCACATCCACACCCTCTGACTGTTCCGGTTGCAGAGTTGGATTTCCACCTTGCCTCCAGTAGAGTTCGTTGAACGTCGGGGCGCGGAAGTTCTTGCCTGCCGACGCACGGAGCATAAGCATGGGCTTTTCGATTACGCCGATCGAAACACCGATCTTCGGACTCCAAGAGCTGCCGACGTCCGAAAAAGTGTCAAAGCGCAGAGTTGGGAAAAGCATCACGTTCAAATGATGATTCCAAGGAGTTGATAGACGAATCTGCGGCGCGAAAAATATACCAACTTGCGTCCTGTCGAAGCCGACGGCGAGTTCATTACTCACAGCCCTGGCATACGTCGCTTCACCTCCCAGGCTGGTTTGCAAGCCGCTGTACCATTCATAATCAACCTGACCAGTGCCAGAAACACTGAAGTTTCGATAATAACTGTCCAATATGCGGCCCCCGAGAACCAACGCTGAATCGACATAGTGGAGGTAGGAATACTGAACGTCCAGACCACCCCTAGTCTTTCCTTGAGAACCGAGCGGAGAGTCGAGACTCAAGAGCGCTTTCCAGTCTTCGTCCTGCTGGGTGGCCTTGCTTGGGCGATCGCTGACAAAGGGTCCAGGTACGTCGCGGTCCGCGGAGACATACCGGGTGAATAGAGATAGGATGAAGTCTTCTCTCGGCTGATAGGACACATCGAGATAAGCGTGTTGGAGTCGGTGACCGGCATGGAAGCGTTCTCTCTTGACCGGCGTTACACCCAGGTGCGAAACGAATTCATAGTTGTTCTTAGCCTCCCGGCGATCGAAACCCGCAAGAACGCCGAACGGCCCGGACGCCGACTGAACCTGAACCTGGTATCCTCGCAGTCCGAAAGATCCAACTTCGCCTCCTCCCTTAATTCGGAGTCTGCTCGCTGGCCGTCTCGTGAGAATATTCACGACGCCACCGAGAGCATCGGCCCCGTAGAGCGCTGAGTGGCCCCCGCGAGCAATCTCGATGCGTTCAATTTCATCGAGTGGGATCAGGGAAAAGTCGAGAAGCCCATTTTGATAATTATTGATGCGATGACCGTTCAGAAGAACAATCGTGTGCTCGGGACCGGTGCCCCGGAGTGTGAGCGTCTTCAACCCATTTGCTCCTCCGTAATCTCGCACCTGCAAACTTGTCGCTCCCATCAGGAGATCTGCGGCGGTCACGCCGAACCCCTCCATGTTATCCCTCACCCCAAAAACCTCAACGGCTACGGGGGAATCAAAAGCAGGAAGAGGACTACGGGTCGCGGTGATGACCACTTCTGCAAACTGAAGTACGACCGGCTCGAGCAAGAGAGCAAGCTGAAGGTTATCTTGAACGGTCAGCGACCGTTGAGCCGTGCGGTAACCGACGAAAGAAATGCGAATCTCTTCCTCGCCGTTCTGAACATCACGAAAGAGAAACGTCCCCATTGAGTCTGTCGACGCAAGGCGCCCTGCGTGAACGAGAAGGACGTTTGCCTCAGACAGCGGCTTGCCAGTCTGAGCATCTCTCACTACACCCTTGAGTATGAACGTCTGGGAGTAGACAGGCGATCCTGCGAGCAGAACAAGACACAGCCAGTTTGAAAAGCGTTGGTCGAAAACTCGAGTCGGTGAGGAGAACATAAACCTCCAGTGTGAATCGACTATGACTCTTGCTGAACCATTGTTGCACCACAATTTATTGTGGTGACAAGAAAAACCAAGACACGGAAAGGAACCGTTTGAACGGTTTAGTGTAAAAACCCCCGCCC
>JBHHZW010000118.1:0-6970 GCA_046758305.1 Bacteroidota bacterium
GCAAGGATAGCTGCAGTAGGATCGATGCAAGCTGCTTTAGCTGCTTTGGCAAAGAGTGAGAGGATAGGTCGTGAGGAAGCAAAAAGCGAAAGGTACGCCGCGCTGGAAAAGGCCGAAAGAGCGCTAGCCCAACTGGCAAGGATAGAGAGGGCAGGTCGCGAGGAAGCAAAAAGCCAACGGTTGGACGCGCTGCAAAAGGTGGACCAAGCGATAGCCCATCTGGCAAAGGTTGAGAGGGCAGCTCGCGGGGAAGGAAGGGAGGCAAGGATAGCTGCAGTAGGATCGATGCAAGCTGCTTTAGCTGCTTTGGCAAAGACTGAGAGGATAGGTCGTGTGCAGAGGGCCGAAATGTCAGCGGCAGTACAAGGCATGAAAAGTGCGACAGCCGCTCTCGCAGGCCAAAGGGCTGGCAGCAAGGCAGCGCGAGCTAAGGATTAACAAAGATAACTAGGTAAGCGGTACAGTCATCAGCAGAAAAGGGGATGCAACGGAACAGCCGGGGCATCCCTTTTTTTGTTAAATCAGTAGCTCTCCCATCTTTGACCATCATGGAGGTTAAACGCTTCTACCGCCTAAAGCTTCCGCAATAGGATGCTACCAAAAATATCATTGATTCAATGGTTTTTGTTTCTTAGCTTAGTTTCACTCCTGTTAGTAAATCCAATCGACTAAGATTTTACAAATCCTCTCAAACGTCTAATACTAACCGATGAACCGGAAGCTCCGTTATTACCTGAAGACCGTCTCTATCAGTTTTTTCATAGTGGGGGTCATGCTTTTCTTTTTCTCGTCTGATCTTCATGCGCAGTACTATGCAGTGCAAACAAGTAATTTTCAGATCTTCTACTACAATAAAGCACATTCATACGTCATACCACATTTAACACGTTGCCTGGAAAATTCTTTAGGATTCCATCGTCATCTTTTTCACTATACACCATCGGAAAAAATCGTGGTCTTATTGGAAGACTTTGACGACTACGGTTATGCAGGAGCAATCAGCATTCCCTATAACTACGTTCAACTCGGCATCGAGCCGTACAAGTATGTTTTTGAGACCGCACCAACGAATGAACGGTTTAATTGGGTTACAAATCATGAGCTTGCACATATTGTCGCATCTGATAAATCCTCCAAGAGAGATAGATTTTTTCGATCACTGTTTTTTGGTAAGATCTCTCCCACAGAGGAGCATCCAATCTCAATGTTCTACAGTTTTCTCGCGAGTCCGCGAATGTATTCTCCACGCTGGTATCATGAAGGAATTGCAGTATTCCTCGAGACCTGGATGTCTGGAGGTATAGGACGTGTTCTTGGGGGGTATGATGAAATGGTATTTAGAGCAATGGTTCGCGACAGCAGCTATATTTATGACGTGGTTGGATTAGAATCAGAAGGAACGACAATCGATTTTCAGGTGGGTGCAAATTCTTATCTCTATGGAACTCGTTTCCTCAGCTACCTCGCCCTTCAGTATGGCCCGGAAAAAATACTCGATTGGTTTTCTCGAACCAACGATAGCAAGAGTTATTTTGCTTCGCAGTTCAAGAACGTCTACGGTGTTTCGCTTGATGACGAGTGGTCTCGATGGATCGAATGGGAACATCAATGGCAGGAAGCCAGTCTTGATTCAATCCGGTCATATCCGACGACCCGCTACCGCAAAATTTCACAGCCTGCGCTCGGTTCAGTATCTCGGGCTTATTACGATTCTGTAAACAGGAAAATTTATTCTGCTGTAAACTACCCAGGACAACTCGCTCATATCGCTTCGATTGATGTTGATAACGGCAAGATTGAAAAAATATGCGATGTGCCAGGACCTGCTTTATATCACGTTTCATCACTCGCGTATGATCAATCAGGTGATGCTTTATTTTACACATCGAATAATAGACGCCACTGGAGAACTCTTAACGTTGTAGATATCAAAACCCGTAAATCGAAGATACTTCTGAAAGATGCAAGAATAGGTGATCTCGCGGTCAGTCCACTCGACAGATCACTCTGGGGAGTACAGCATCACAATGGAATTTCGAAATTGGTGAGACTCCCACCACCGTATAAAGAGTGGTACGAGATTCTTTCTTTGGATTATGGCAAGGATCTTTTCGACATCGACATCTCTCCAGATGGCTTGTACGTCACCGCTTCTCTCATCGAAATTAGTGGGAGACAAACGCTCATCCGAATGGAGATCGAGAAATTGCTGCTCGGGGATAGCTCGTATGAAGTACTCATTGAATTTGAAAATAACACGTCACCCGAAAATTTTGTTTATGCTCCTGACGGGAAATTTCTGTTTGGGACTTCGTATTATACTGGTGTATCAAACGTATTTCGGTACGATTTTGAAACGAAAAAAAGGGATGCATTAACAAATTCTGAGACGGGATTGTTTAGACCTGTGCCCGTATCCGATGATTCGCTCGTCGTGTTTGAATATACAGGAAAGGGATTTGTCCCGGTGATGATTGCCAACGAATCACTGGAGGATGTAAGCGCGATAAAGTATTTGGGTCAAGAAATCGTAGAGAATCATCCCGTTGTCAAAACCTGGATGATTGGATCACCATTGCAAATAGACGTTGATTCAGTGACTATTTCTTCCGGTGAATATCATGGCTTCCGCAACATAAAACTTGCCTCAGCATATCCTGTGGTAGAGGGTTTCAAAGATTTCGCAGCATTTGGCATGCGTTTCAATCTCTCTGATCCGTTGCAAATCTATGGTATCTCTCTAACTGCTTCGTATACTCCGAATACTAACTTGCCTGAGAACCAGAGACGCCACTTCGCTGTCAAGTACAATCATTGGCCTTGGAAATTCCGAGCAACGTATAACAAGGCTGATTTTTACGATTTGTTCGGTCCAACCAAGACGAGTCGAAAGGAGTATTCTGTTCGACTGCAATACAACAATTTCTTGCTGTACGACAAGCCGAAGACTCTCGAGTATACAGTGAGTGCTGCCCGCTACGGCAGGCTGGAGCGATTACCGGATTTTCAGAATATTGCAGCATCGTTCGACAAGGTTTTTACAGTGAAGGGAGACCTCCATTACCAGTATCTGGTGAAGTCTCTTGGTGCGGTTGAGCACGAGCAAGGTGTGACATGGCAGCTGAACTCGTTCAATAACTATGTCAATTCAAAACTTTTTCCCCGTCTGTTCGCTAACGTTGACTATGGGTTCTTGCTTCCGATCGACCATTCCTCAATTTGGCTGCGGAGTTCATTCGGTTACTCTTTTGGTGATCGAGATGAGCCATTTGCGAACTTTTTTTTCGGCGGGTTCGGAAACAATGCGGTAGATTATCAGGAAGAAAATCGTTACAGAGAATACTACAGCTTTCCCGGGGTTGAACTGAACGAGATAGGGGGTAAAAATTATGGGAAGATGTTGCTGGAGTGGACCTTGCCTCCTGTACGATTTCGCCGGCTCGGTTTTCCGTCACTGTACTTTACCTGGTCACGACTTGCTCTTTTCTCTACAGGAATCGTGTCGAATTTTGATAGCGATCAGCAGAGAAGATCGTTACTCAACACTGGCGCCCAAGTCAATCTTAGGCTCGTCTTATTTTCACGACTTGATGCGACGTTCTCTCTTGGGTATGCTGTCTCCTACGAGAAAAATCATCGTAGATCGGATGAGTTTATGGTTTCATTAAGAATATTTTGATGGCCGTCAATTGAGTTCGTTAAGCTACGTCCTCATTTTGAATACAAAGGAGATTTCCGAAGAAGTTGTCATGTTGTGATCTTCGGTTTCACAATTTCTGTATTCAAGCAAGACCGAACCACCCTGTTGACCCTATTGAGCATCGATCCCCTCATTCGAATCGCCGTCAGCTTGCTTCCTGTATTCCTTTTTCTTACCGCACTTGTATTTCTCGACAGTTATAGACTCGTCAAATTGCGCGCGGTTCTGTTCACGACACTTGTTGGATCTATCGTGTCTGGAGCCTCTTTTTTCATTAACATTGGGACGGTACAACTGCTCGATGTGGGGATTTCATTCTACTCCCGGTACGGTGCGCCAATTGTCGAGGAACTATTGAAAGCAAGTTATCTCGTCTATTTGATAAGGGCCAAGAAGATTGGATTCATGGTTGATGGAGCGATTTACGGTTTCGCAATCGGTGCAGGATTTGCCTTTCTTGAAAATATCTATTACTTGCAGTCTGTTGGTAATCCCAATCTCTTTGTCTGGATCGTTCGAGGCCTGGGCACTGCAGTCATGCATGGCGGGACGACTGCGATTCTGGGAATTATTTCGAAGAATTTATCTGATCGTCATTCTTCAGACAAGCTCCGTGTCTTTTTGCCTGGGCTGGCTGTAGCTATCATAATTCATTCTTTCTTTAATCACTTTTTCTTTTCGCCCCAAGTAACCACAGTAATTCAGTTAGTTGTACTTCCTTTGATTGTACTAATTGTTTTTGACCAAAGCGAGAAATCCCTGCGCGATTGGCTGGAAATGGGGCTCGATACAGATGCGCATGTACTGGAAATGATTATTACTGGGAATATCTCAGAATCAAGAATAGGTATTTACCTTAAATCACTTCAAGGTAGGTTTCCAGGGGAAGTAGTTGCGGATATGCTCTGTTTGTTACGGATTCACCTGGAGTTAGCTATAAGAGCGAAAGGCATCTTACTGATGAGAGAGGCTGGCTTTCGGACCACTCCGGACCCAGAAATAAAAGCGAAGTTTGATGAACTAAAATACTTGGAGAAAAGCATTGGCAAAACAGGCAAACTTGCCATTCTACCCTTTCTTCACACGAGTAGCCGCGACCTGTGGCAGCTTCATTTTCTCGGTACGAAATGAACCAGTCTCTTCACCCTGCCTCTTTTCAGTTGGGCTCGATCGTTCCTGTGGTATCGGTCGCGAACCCCACACTCGGTCATCGTGTTTTAACTATCTTGAAGCGTAATGTCAGCAAAGCCGATCTTTGAGTTCGTCCGATTGGGCGAGAATAGGTTCTCCCTCCATGGCAGACTTGATGCGAGCACCGCTGAAAATCTGGAAGCAGAACTCGACAAAATCGCCTCCACGGTCACGCTCGACCTCTCCAAGCTCCAGTACATCAGTAGCGCCGGATTGGGGGTTCTTCTGGCAGCTAAACAGCGGCTGTCCGACAGCAATGCTGATCTCAAGCTCACCGGTCTTCAACCGCAGGTGCGACACGTATTTGAGGTGGTCGGTTTTGATAAGATTTTCAAATTGGGGTAGGGTGCAAGCACAGGCGCGATGCCTGCGGCCACCCCGATAGCACCACAATTCATTGTGGTGCCGGCAAGATCAAGGCACAGAACGAACCGTTTTAACAGTTTAGTGTCCGGAAACCGATAAATCGGTTCCAGTATGATTGTGGAATATGTGTTCACCACGATAAATCGTGGTGCAACTGATAAATCGGGGTGCAAGTGATGAATCGGGGCGCAATTAAGAAATGAATCCGTGCACAAATAATTCAAGCTGGTGTCCCGCTGCCTATGCCCTCTGACGATCGGAATATCAAATTATTGCAGGAAGAAAACTCACGTCTGAAACGTGCTGTCGAGGAACTCTCCGTCCTCAACGACCTCGCGCGTGCGATCGGCTCAATAACCGATGCGAACAAGGTGATGGAAGCAGTGATTAAACGCTCCATCAAGGCGATCGGTGCTGAACAGGGAGTTATTACTTTGGTTGAGGAAGACCCCGGAACACCGATGAGAACGCTCGTTCGGAGCATTACGAGTAGCGCAAATCGAGAGCAGTTCCATCTCAGCCAGAATATCGTCGGCTGGATGCTGATCAACAAGAAGCCTATGCTGTCGAACGAAATCCGCGCGGACGACCGATTCAAGGGAATTCGAGATTTAAGTGAATCCATCCGGTCTGTCCTCTGTACCCCGCTGATGACGAAGAATCAGGTAAAAGGTGTCCTCAGCATTTTTAATAAGAAAGGAGGCAAGTTGTTCGACGATGATGACCAGAGGCTCCTCGCCATCATTGCGGCGCAATCGGCTCAGATCATCGAGAACGCAAGACTGTACGAACAAGAACGGGAGAAATTTGTCCTCGAGCGTGAAATCGTCGCAGCACGGGACGTGCAGATGAGTCTCTTTCCGCGGACGCTCCCGACCATCCCAGACCTCGATATCGCCGCCGTGAGTATTCCGGCACGAGAAGTCGGCGGTGATTACTACGACTTCATTCAGCTCAGCGACAACCACTGGGAATTCGTCATCGCTGACGTCTCCGGAAAAGGACTTCCCGCTGCGATGCTGACCACGATGGGAAAAGGAATGCTCTATGCGCAAACGCTATTAGGACCTTCGCCGAAAGGCATAATCATCAACGCGAACAGGATCTTCCGGAAGAACCTTCCAAGGAAATCATTCGTCACAATGCTCCTCGGCACGATCGATGTACGTGGAAAATCGATGAGCCTCGCATCAGCAGGACACTGCCCTCCGATGTACTACAATGTGGAATCTAAAAAAGCTTCCCTGCTTCCGGTCAATGGTGTTGCTCTGAATCTCATGGACGAACCGTCAGTCGAGGAATTAAACGTAGCCCTCTGTCCGGGAGACGTATATGCATTCTACAGTGACGGGATCACGGAAGCAGAAAACAACTCAAGGGATCAATTCGGAGAGGAACGATTGATGGCAATCCTCGACCGACTTCATGAGGAAACCGCAAACGGAATTCTCCAGGGAACGTTGAAGGAGGTGCAGAATTTTGTCGGAGGGTACGAACAGTCGGACGATATGACGATGATTGTACTGAAAGTACGTCCTGAGCTCCATGGATAGCCCCTACGCCTGAGCGATGCGAATCCATTAGCCAGATCACACTCCGACCACGTCCCGCTGACGTCCACACAAGGTAAGTATGGGAGATCAGTGCTCCACGCGCTCCGGCGGGTGCGTCACACATTCTTCCAATAAAAAACCCCAGCTCATTACTGGGGTT
>JBHHZW010000119.1:0-6949 GCA_046758305.1 Bacteroidota bacterium
TTGGTCACAGCGTCACGGTTTGCGGACACTGCGCTGTCCTGGAACATCGTGATACCGACTGCGACAGCGATACCGACGATGATCACGCCCAGGATGATGAGCAAAAGTTGTTGCTGACCCATAACTCCATCCCTCCTTTAATAAAAGTGGTTTTGTGGTACTGAACTTTGGAAATTATGATTTGCCCTCCTGAATCTCTGTCGACTGAATAACAGAGACCTCCTCTGAGAGCATCCTGCTAACACTTCAACTTTGATGCCAAACACGAACTTCGGCGCCAACTCGCAGAAAAGGTGCACTTTCGACGTTTTTCCGTTTTCTCCCTAGATCGAACAGGAAATTTTTACCGCTCGCGGAAAACTTTGACCGAACAATTTTACACGAAACTTGCAAGCGAAACACAGCTCAAAGTTAGGAATTCTTGATAAATTTGTCAATACCAAAAACGTTTAAACAGGCCGGATAGGGGGTCTGGAGTGATGGCTATCAGAAATTCCACCCTGTCAGCGGTGGAAGGCTCGGTCTAAGTACCCGAGGATCCTGGGCCTCCTGGTTTCGCCAGCTCAGATTACAACCCTGAAATCACGCTTAAATCTACACAAGCCATCTCCGAAAAGCAGTATTTCGGATCACAGTGGGGAATAAGGACCTCGCCTGTTACCGATACGCGTACCATGTGATACTTTCCTTGAAAATCCTAAGCTTACCCGTTTTTCTGCGTTCCGGAGATACCATCGTGCCGACCTATCCGTCATCATTTTTCCTAAGTCAGGTTCACCAACGCCTCAGCAGCTGCTCGAGTTTCGTTCTTGCGTCGAGATCGTTTGGATCCACAGCGAGCAGCCGTTTTACGGCGTTCAAAGCCGGGGCGTAGCGTCGCTTTTCCTCATACAATTCCGCCAAGAACCGCAGGCCCTCGGTATGATCCGGATCTTCTTGCAACAACTTCAAAGTCTGATCGATCGCACTCTCGCTGAGTCCCATTGAGGCATACGCCTTTCCGATCTGAAGGTAATAAGCCGCACGCTTTGCTGGTAAGCTTTCGTGCCGAAGGGAATCAAAATGTGAAAAAACCGTGTCCAGGGAGCGAACCAAATCGTGCGCGGGCTGCACTTGCCTCGACCGAACAAAATACGATTTCGCCTCAAGTGTATCCTCCTCCTGCAATGCATAGTATGCTCCGAAGATCAGCGATGGAAAGAACGTTGGATCAGCTTGTAAGGAGCGGTCCAACATTCCTCGTGCCTGCCTCCGAAACCCCAGCTCCCAATAGCTCAATGAGACCGAATGATAAAGGTGGGCTTTCTTTGAAGCTGATGATTCCCGCCCTGCCGCTTCGAGCATCTCAATGAGATTTTGATGATGTGACGCATAGAGGAGATATACGCCTGCTTGGGTTATGAAGCGAAACTGTTCGAAGAGTTTGGCGGCCTCTCCCAGCTGCATGGAAAACTCTTTCGCAATAGCAGCATAAAAGGAAGCAGTTTGATCCGCTCCGCTCAACGCCGAAACCTTCAGAAACACTGCTTCCGCCTCAGGGTATCTCCCCTGCTCGAGCAAGGACAATCCCCGACGAAAGAGAATTCTCACCTCTTGTTTCCTCCGGATCACGTCTCCCAAAATCGCAGGTTCATAGTATTCCTCTGAGGTCTGTTTCTCAAGCGAACGTCGTGAGGCTCCACCGGAGTTGAACATTGATCTTGATCGACGGTGAACTCTGAGAACTTCTCCATCTGCCACTCGATAGACTGACTCAAAGCGGAACCGATGAGACTGTTCCGTATGAAATTCGAAGTCGCGCAATCCGTGAACATGCACCACCGATACAATGTAGGGGACTCGGTAGTCACGCAGCAAATTATCAAAATCGTCCAACGGTGCCAATGGATCCAAAGTAACCACCTTGCGCCCATCTAACCATAAGGCTAATTCTTTCCATCTGGACAGCACAATAGCGGAGGCATCGGTGTGGTCGACAATCCATCTTCCTGCATGACTCAACGCCTTGGTCAACTCCAATGGATAGATTGATTTTGCTCGGACAGTCTCGTAAAAGGCGATGGGTGAACGGCGATACGCAAAGTTGTTACTGACAAAGTTATAAGTCCAACCGAGGTTGGGTAGCGCCAGGACGAATAATGCAACGGAGGCAGCGAGTGCGCTGGCCGAAGGAGATATCGGCCTGTATCGGAACCTTGTCGCAAGATGCTTGCATCCGATGACGCTCGAGTGCAGTATCAAGAACAGTAAGGGAAAGAGGAAACGAGCGTCATGAATCGGGTAGAGCATCACCAGCAAGAGATAACACAAGAGGAAGGAGATGAGTAGCACTATGCTCTTCGACTCTCGAATCAATCGATACAAGCCATACGCAACTATGACTACTGTTACAATAATCAACGGGTACCGTGCGTACTGCAGGATTCCTTCGATGAGAGAAATTGACGGATGGGTTCGGAGAACCACAGAGTATCTCACATCGATATGTTGGGGAATGAGCGCCAGCCCTCCGAGCAGTTCCTTATAGCTCTCGAAGTTGCTTCCAACCCGGGCAATGAATTCATCCAGTAAAGTCGCACCCTGGAGCGTGAAAACGTGCGAGAACAACATCCTTGTGTTTGTAAACTGGGGATCTTCTACGCCAGCCACGATCACCTCGTTCCTGATAAACCAGAGCAGGTAGAAAAGAAGCGGTATGAGCAATACTAAGAGAGCCCGTTGGTATTCTTTCCTCAAAACGAAAAAGAACGTCCCGCTGAGCATCAAGACAAGTCCCACCTCCCGGAGGAAAATACCTGCGCAAACAGTGACCAGAAAACCTGCAACAACCCACGGCCTTTCGTCTCCTTCTGTCGCGATTTTCTCCCCAAGCAGAAAGAAGACAATAAGAGAAGCCGCAAAGGGAACATCGGACAACACTTGTGTCGAGTACACGATGAACAGAGGATTGGTCGCAAGGAAAAAGCACCCCCACAACGCAGCAACCTTTCCTGCTTTTTTAGCAGTCCAAGAGAAAAACAGGATCAATGTAAGCAGTCCAAAACCGACCGTGAGGCTCTTCGCAGCGACCACATCATAGGGGAAAAATCGGGCGAGGGGCGCAAGCAGAACAGGATACAAGGGAGCATGGATGACATAGCGCGATGGCTCGGGGCCCGTTGCATCTTTGAACCCTTCGAAGTGCGCTAAGGACCGTGCCCAGGCAAGATAGCGCGCGCTATCAGGGGTATAGATGATTGTGTCGTTCAGTGAAAGGATGCCAACTGCTAGAAAGAGCACACACAAAAACCACAACCGAAAATCGCGCAGCAACGCACGCGAAGCATGGTTGGCGTCAGTCGGGGGGAGCAGATCGTTGGAAGTTTGCATCACTCGACTTCGAGACTCTCATGAGTTTACAATCATGTATGAGTCGGGCACGCGGGTGTTTGCGAGTGGTACCACGAGGATTGCCGTCCTTTCCGTTCTCAGCGAGGGCTGTACTTCAAGCAGAGACCCAACGCTTTGGTAATCAAGAAGTCTCCCGTCGCGTTTTCCCAGCATTCTCAGGCCATTTCTTCACTACGCTCGATGTTAGAAACGCCAGATCAGCACTTGACCGAAGGAAGGCGGGTACTCGCGTGTTTGCAGGGAATAGAAAGGCGAAAAACGTCGGGAAAAGTCAGGCTGTTCGACCCGTTATACGTGGGCCCTGTAGGATTCGAACCTACGACCCGCGGATTATGAGTCCGCTGCTCTAACCAACTGAGCTAAGGGCCCATTGACTCAGAGGGCAAAAAGACCAAGCAGGACCGTCCAAATGTAAAAAAAGAGCCCGCCATTGTCAAGGATCGTCGACTGGAAAGAATTCACCCAAGCGCCACGAAAACCTTGACATAGATGCTGATTCTTGGTATATTTTGAGTGGTTTTTCTGTTCTTTCTTGTGTCCTTTTGCCACTTGCATTTCCTTCTGAGACAACAAGAAAGCCCTCCACAAAAGCCGGTTGAGGCATGGCTCGAGCTAAGCGCATCGAATATTACTGTAGCTACTGCAATCGATCCACGAAGATGGAGGTTGTCGGGGAGATGGAGGGAGTTCCGGACAAGTCATGGTACCGATGTCCGAAGTGCCGCCATTCGATGCTTGTCAGTCTAGAGGCATTGAGGAAGGAACCCCCCGGTCAGGAGAATAAGATCCAGATGAGGGATTGTACCCAGTACTCCCCAGAGAAAATTTACGAAGTCGGACAGAAAATTGTGCATCATGAATGGAACGACGTCGGGAAGGTCATCACGAAAGAAATAACGTCAAGCGGTGCTCAAGCAATCATCGTCGCTTTTGAGAAGCTGGGAGAGCGGCGCCTCATCGAAAATCTCAACGCGGTGGAAGAGCCTCCCCAGGCGCCAACCGGTCCCCAACCGGCAGGAATTACAAACGCCGAAACGACGAACCAACGGTCCGACCTTAGATCGGAGGGTACAACTTCTACAACTAAGCCAGTAGGAGGTGATAAGAGTTGGTAGGGATCATCGTTCAAGAGAACGAATCCATCGATCGCGCCATTAGGCGCTTCAAGAAAAAGTATGAGCGCTCAGGAGTTCTCAAGGAATTCAAGAAACGTGCTTACTTCACCAAACCATCGGTGAAAAAACGAATGAAGAAGGTGAAAGCGATTCGGCGGGCGCAGCGATTCGTCTCCGAGTAGCGCGACGGTTCCACGCGGAAAAAACGCGTCGTCCCGACAGAGTCAGGACGATGTATATCTTCCTTCCCCCTCCAGAGCACACTGATTGGCCTATCATACCCCACGGATTAGTGAGTTACCTCACGGAAGACTCGCATGAAGTTTTCGCCCAGAATCTTCCGAACGTCCCGTTCAGAGTACCCTCGCTTTAAGAGCTCTCGCGTGATGTTGGGAAAATGCGTCACGTCGTCCATTCCCAACGGGGAGCTTGTGATACCGTCAAAGTCCGAGCCCAAGCCGACGTGATCCACACCGGCGAGCTTCACGGCGTGGTCTATGTGGTCGATGAGGAGACTGAGCGGCGGCCGGATCTTGTCTAGTTCCGACCGGAGCAGGTTACTCCGTGCTACATTGAACCCATGACTGTCTCCCTTCCACGTCCTCTTCAGGGAATCGAGTCGCATACGGTTTTGTGCCAAGATCGCCTGCTCTTTACGGCTGTATGTACTGTCGAGAAACTTCGAATAGAAATTGATGAACACAACTCCTCCGTTCTGAGCAATCGCTTTAAGTTGCTCATCCTTCAAGTTGCGAAAGTGCGGATCCAGTGCGTAGCAGCTCGAGTGAGAAGCAATCACCGGTTTGTTCGTCGCGGCTAGAACATCCCAGAACGTCTCCTCTCCGACATGGGAGATGTCCACCATGATGCCTAACTCATTCATTCTCTGGACGATGTTGCGGCCGAATGGAGTGAGGCCTTTGTGCTCGAGCGATTCTGGCCGCTGCGTTTCGTCGCGTGCCGAACTAGCCCACTCTGTGCTGTTGTTCCAGGTCAACGTCATGTACCGCATCCCACGGCGGTAGAGCGTATCGAGTTTCGCAAGGTCGTTTTCGATATGGTGCCCACCTTCGATGCCAATCACAGCGGCGAGCTTCCCCTGCTTCACCAACGTTTCCGCTTCGTGTGCGTTCCTGGCGAGTCCGATCTCGTCGGAGGCCCGACGAATGACGCTCTCCAATGAATCGATCTCCTCGTTGGCTCGCTCATAGGCATTGGGAATATACTCCGGTGCGATCCAGACGGAGAACACTTGAATGTCGATCCCTCCCTCCTGGAATCGGACGAGGTCTGAGTGTCCAGACGTCGTCCTGCCCGTGATATCCTCCCCTTCCATGATGCGGAGGAGGACATCATTATGCGTGTCGACTACGAGTGCGTCATAGTGCAGGCGGACGTAATCCGAACCTCCGCTCTGGAGGGGCCTTGCCCGGTCTCGGTCGAGCGAGATCACACCGAGAAAACAAACCACCGCCGAACAGAATACGAGTCCCGACACAGTCGGCATGTGTTTTCGGTTCAGGTTCATGCAAAGTACCTCGCGGAGAGCTCACCGTTAACGAGGGGACCGTGGGAACGGCTGATCGAGGGGTCGCTCGGTGAGAAAAGAAAAAACGTTAACTCGCTGGTTGACGACTTCCTATGCCGAAGGCGACCGCGCCGAGCGGCTCAATTCTTTTAAAATCCTCGGCGGGGGGGGTGCCCCCGATTCCCGGCCTGCCTGACCGAGGACGGGCTGGCAAAGTCGGGACGGACAGGCATTCGCCTTAGACAACAATAAGTTCTCGGACCGATTCTTCAACCCTTCGAGGGGACGGGTTCACTCAACTTCCTTCGGCGCCTCTTCCTTCATCTGTGCCTTGCGCTGCTGGACCTCTTTACGGATTTCCTGAGCCTTTCGTTTCAGCTCATTCATAGCCTTCCGAACGCGCGTGCCGGCCGACTTGTTCCCTTTCTCGTAGAATTTGATGAAGTCCTTCTCAAAACTACTGACCAAATCCTTCAATTCTTGAAAACGATTCATACGAACACCTCCTCAAATGAGTTTAAATGTTCCCCCTCCCCGTCAGACCGATAGTGGGCTGGCTGACCGTTCGTTCTGCCAGGGGCGTGCTCCACAAGGTCAGGGGATACTCGATCGACGCAACTTATTCCTTGGTCGTGACTTCATTCGCTTATACTCCTTGGTCAAGAGCTTTAAGGCAGCTCCTCGTTTCTCGTAGAGGCGCTTCAACTTCCGCGCTCGACAATTGGAGAAAGCGTAGGATGTAATGATCGGAAGCGCAACCGTCGTATCGAGATAGCATACGACGGAATCCGGAAGCCGTTCGGGGTCAACTTTTCCCCAGCTCACTGCCTCCGCAGGCGTCGCCCCGGAGAGTCCTCCTGAGTCTGGACGCGCATCCGTCACCTGGATGTAAAAGTCGTGTCCCTTCTCTTCGATT
>JBHHZW010000120.1:0-6942 GCA_046758305.1 Bacteroidota bacterium
CACCCGATTCGTCGTACCGGTCGAAGCCGAAGACCTGAAGCAGGTTCTGATTTTGCACGTTATCATCCGGCTCCCGACCGGGAAGCTGGTACAGGATATTCAACTCGAAACCTTCTTCCTTGAGATTCTGGCCTCCAAGCGGGTAGATGTTTTTCAACATCAAGTCCCACGCCGGCTTGAACTGGGGGACAAGGTAACGTGGCTTGACGAGCTTCATCACGATCCGCTGGTCCGTCGTGTCGTCCTTCACGAACTCGCCAAAGAAGAGGTCATCGGTGGTGGTCGACGGGTCATTTTCCTGACGAAACGCGATCGCGATGGCCTGTTCGTTCTGCACCCTAACGTTCAGGGTGATGTAGCCTGTCTCCGAGTGAAGACTGTACTGACTCCGATCGAGTCTGATAAACCGGCCGGCCTCCACCCGCCCCGCCTGTTGTTCCCCAATCCTAATATCCTCCGAGTACCGCTCGCCCTCGCGAACCGGGGACAGGTCGATGTAGGCGATGACGTCGCGTTCTTCCGGAACCTCGATGCCGAGCCGTGTTACCCACACCTCGATATCGGTGATTCGCTTCGTGAGATCTATTTGTGGGACAGGGTTGATATAGTAATCCTGGAAGAGGTCGCGATAGGAAATATCAACGAAGTAATGGCTGGTCGAGTAGTCATACGCTCGCTTCACGAATTCCTGCTCCCGAGCGCCGCCAGAAATAGTGAACTCCCTGACCTGGCCCCGCTTTTGGGATGCCAGCGTCGTCAGGGTCAAGGGTCCCATCTGAAACTCGGACTTGACGCCAAACAGAGCCTGGCTGCTGCCGATAAAGCCCGAGGGAGTAGGAAGCGACACGTTCCCGGCTTCGACGCTGCGGACGATCTCGTCGTCATAACCAGAGTACTTAATCTTGAGCTGATTCTCGTACTCAAACGTTCGCTGAGTATTCCAGTCTGCTTTGATGTTCAGCTTATCCCCGACGGTTCCGCTGACGAGGATTTGAACCTCTTGGTTGAAATCAGGCTCGTTGCGAACGTTGCCGAGTTGGGAAATCACAGTCTGGTCGGTCTTCGAATTGCGGAAGGCTGCCCGGATATCCACCGCGCCCGAGATACGCAGATTGATCTTGGGCGGACCGAAGATGCTCAATAGGGGATTTGCCGGTACCGGGATGTCAATGTTCGTGATGTCGCCGAGTAGCGCCTGGAGATCATCGCTTTGTTCCTCTTTGAGTTGGTAGTGGCGAGCAATGGATTCCCATCCTGCTCTCCGCTCTGCCTCCAATCGCAAACGAATGTATTCCTCCATCCCAATCGAGATCGGAATTTTCACATCGTTCCCGAGCAGGGTTTCATGAATTGTCACCCTTAAGCCCGTGGAGTCGATCTTCAACTCACGACGCGTGTAGCTATTCTTCAAGAAGAACGGATGGGTCCGCTTATCATTGAGAAGGACCTGAGGATAGTCAGTGCGAAGGTAAGTAAAATGCTTGATGCGTGCCGACGAATCGACAGTGGCGAAATCGCTCCTATCCTCCTTTAGAGAATCCGGGGGATCACGAAGGGAGAAAGCAGTCATCGCTGCGGAGTCAATCAGCGAAGTGTCTTTCTTGACTTGGTTGGTGTCCTGAGGCCCGGCCTCGTTGCGGAGGCGACCGAGAAGTGCGTAAGATCCCTCCCCGCTTTCGTCCACGACCCCCAGCGAGGCCATGGAGGTGTTTTCTATCAGCGGTTCAGTCGAGACGATGCCTTCCCACCGATCAATCTGATCGAAGACGAGCGACCAGAACGAGAAGAGAGGAACAAGCGAGATAAGCGAGAGAGGCCTTCCCCACCGGGAGTCGTTCGGGCTTGAATCTCGGAATGTTGTCTGTAGGTCGGAAGCCATCCTGTAAGCGTGTCTGTTCTTCCACTTGCACCGAACTCCAGACTTGCGCGCAGGATCGGGAGTCCCGTGCTCTGACATCGACACTCAGTAGCAATACCTCGCTACGGATGGCTCCTTTCGAGTGGATTGGACACGTATCGAAAAGAGGATAGAAAAAAGAAAACTCAATAGCAAGTCAGAACCGAGCACTCCTGGTGACATCCGTCACCTGATTTTCCCGAATTCCTGCACCCTTCATGCTCGAGATCTCCGGTGGGCAACTCCAAATAACCCGACGACTTCTTGGAAATGAAGGGGCTCTTCTGTATATTTTGGGCATGATGATTCTCTACAAGCACATTCTGCGAGCCCATATCGGTCCTTTTCTTTTTTCATTTCTCACGCTGATTTTTGTCTTCCTTCTCCAGTTCATGATCAAGCAGCTGGACCAGTTGGTGGGAAAAGGCTTAAGCGCGTGGGTCATTCTGGAGTTGATCACGCTCAGTCTCGCTTGGATCGTCGTGCTTGCCGTCCCGATGTCCGTCCTCGTCGCCACGCTGATGGCCTTCGGCAGTATGGCCTCAAATAGCGAGATCACGGCAATGAAAACGAGCGGGATGAGTCTCTATCGCATGATGGCACCGGTGATGGTCGTGGCGCTCTTGCTCGCACTGCTCCTCGTCGAATTCAACAACAATGTACTCCCCGACGCAAATCACAGCGTGGCCTCCCTTCTCCGAGACATCCGCAGGAAGAAGCCGACGTTGACACTTTTGCCAGGAGTGTTCTCCCAGGATATTCAAGGCTACAGCATACTGGTTCGCAAGACGTTCGCGGAGTCGAACGACCTCGAGGGCGTGACTCTGTACGATTACACGAACCCTAACCTCAGTGTGGTCATCACGGCCCGTCGCGGCGCGATCTCATTTTCTCCGGACTATCGGAAGCTGGCCATGGACCTCTGGGAGGGTGAAATCCATCAGATGGACTTGTCGGAAGAGAATAGCTACCGACGGATTATGTTCGAGAAGCATCGTCTCGTCATGAATGCGGAAGGGTTCGAATTCGAACGGTCACCGGACAACGCTTTTCTCCGTGGTGATCGTGAACTCAGCGCCCGAGAAATGCTCGAGCGAGTCGACAGCCTTGAACGCCGAAACGACGAAGCGCGCCAACGCATCGAGACGTGGAAGTCGAGCCATTTTAGACAGTCTTACGCTGACAGCATCACCGCCATTCCACCACACATGCCATCAGCACCCCCTTTCACGGAGCAGTGGTACACCAGCTCAATGACAAGAAGTCAGTCTGCCCGGTCGATGATTCGCTCGGAGGAGTCGCGCATCGGCTACAACGCGCGCCAGATGAATTCCTACATGGTGGAAGTGCACAAGAAATACGCGATACCGGCCGCGTGTCTGGTGTTTGTTCTTGTGGGAGTTCCTCTGGGGATCATGGCTCGCCGCGGAGGGTTCGGGGTCGCAGCGGCTTTGAGCTTTGGATTCTTCCTGCTTTACTGGGCTTCACTGATCAGCGGCGAGAAGCTTGCGGACCGAGGGTTCATATCACCGTTCGTGGGGATGTGGTTTGCGAACATTCTGATCGGGGCTTTCGGTATCTACCTCACGATCCGAATGAAGCGTGAATCGATGATCATCCCGTGGGCGAGACTGACCCGGTGGGTTCCCAAGCATTGGCGAGCGCCGGAGCCGGCTGAGCCGGTCGACGAATACCAGCGATAGATGTAGAGTGGAGATATGGGGGATTTAAATTCCAAATCCAAATACCAAATATCAAATAAACTGTAGTAACCAAGATTTCAAATTCCAAACGACTCTCGGAGTTCCAGTGTTTGGATGATTGGAATTTGGACCTTATTTGTGCGCCGGAGGCGCATACGCCTCTGGCGCAGAACTTGGAGTTTGGAAATTGGAATATTGGCCAGTGATTTCTCTTGCCCCCTAGAATTTACTCGTGGGCGATGAAAATCCTCGACCGCTACATTATCAAACAGTTCCTGCAGATGGCGGGCTTTGGCCTCGTAGCCTTCACGGCTATTTTCGTGGTTGTCGATATGATGGAGAACCTCGACGACTTCATCGACCGCGACGTGCCGTTCACCATCGTTGTGCAGTACTATGTGTACTTCATGCCAGAAATCATTAAGTTGATGATTCCGGTGGCTGTGTTGCTCTCCAGTTTGTTCACAACGGGTCGGCTCTCGACCTTCAACGAAATTTCTGCCATGAAGGCAAGCGGCGTCAGCCTGTACCGGTTCATGCTTCCGATGCTGATCGTGGCGCTCCTTATCAGTGGGGCCTCGGTCTACTTCAACGGCTGGGTGCTTCCATACGCCAACCACAAAAAGTTCACGATTGCGCGCGTGCACCTGAACAAATACCTGAAGTCCTTCGGTCGGTACAATATCTTCATCCAAGACAGTCCCACCCGCATCGTGTCGCTAGCTAATTTTGACGACGCTACCTATACTGCACACCGGGTGACTGTACAGGACTACAGCGAACAGGACCGGACTCGCATGATAAGGCGGTACGATGCGAAACAAATGGCGTGGGACAGCACCACCAGTGTGTGGGTGCTGATCGATTGCACGATGCGGACATTCGAAGGGAACTCGACGAGTCCCGACTCTGCCGACCTACGGTCTCGTGGGGGGACCAGTCGAGGAGTCCTCCAACATGAACAGATCGCTCGGTTTGACACATTGACGATGGTTGGGCTGAATTTTATTCCCTCCGAGATCAAAAAGAAGCAGCAGCGGCCGGACGAGATGAATTACTATGATCTGCAAGATTTCATTGAAAACCAAAAGCGCGCAGGGCACGAGGTGGCCCGTTGGGAAGTAGATTTTTACAGCAAGGTCTCGTTTCCGTTTGCGAGCTTCATCGTGGTTCTGTTTGGCGTACCGTTTTCATCGATCAAACGGCGCAGCGGACTGGCAGTGGAATTCGGGCTCAGTCTCGGCATCTGCTTCATTTATCTCACCTTCATGAAAATATCGCACACCTTTGGTTACAATGGCGACCTCAATCCCCTGGCCACAGCGTGGTTCGCGAACGTGCTCTTCTTTCTCGCAGGGATAGTGAATCTCTGGAGAGTCAGGAAGTAGGATGCCTCGCAGTGCAATGTTTCCGCCATAGCAAGTGCAGTGAAGTTGTCTGCTTGCTTTTCTTTGCATCTTTTTTCAGAATTTCTTATAGTAGTTTAACTTTCAAGAAGATTATCAAGAGGCATCCTGACGGTGCCAGCAAACCTAAGTTGTGCTGCCGGAGGTGCTCTTCTGTTCTCGTGGATCGGTCGATGCCATCTTAAAATGAGAAACTATGATACAGGAAAATACTTGCGCCCCCCACCGGCGAGCTGAGCTTGGGTGCAATCCCGTATCCGGTCGTAGCTCTGTCTCAAATTGCCGACGGCTGTGCCGCCTTGAAAAACTACGCGAATCGCGGTGCCACCCTTTTCCATCTGTATGAACTCTTACTTAACCACCCGTGGGATCTCGAAGTAGGTGAATACAGGTACTTTTGCACCCCGCATGAGATGCTAGGGATGAAAGCTACGCTCAAGCGGTAGTCGCTTGGATCGGACCAATACACGGGATCGCCTGGGCGCAAAGCGCAGCGGCCCCCACCCTTCAGTCTCTAGCGTTGATCTCGGACATCCTCTGGCGTACAGTTTACACCCGACCGGAACCGTGAGACTCTTGCCCATGAACGCCTTTAGAGCCGCAGCAATTGGGTTAGTAGCACTCGGTATTGCGCACGCATCTTTTGCGCAACAACCCACCGTTCGCCTGGAAGAAAACCCAGAGAGCAGCGAGTTGGTTGTGGTGATTGGCCCGGTGTCCCTGCCGTCCGGGGCAGTATATGGACACGGAGCCCACGGCGCGGTCTTCCCGCCTGTGAAGACCGTGCTACTGCCCTTCGACGCCTACCTGTACGGCTTCGCGTACGAGCTGGTAGACGCTACCGGCCATGTACTTCCGAACGATCTGCTGCACCACCTGAACCTCATAGACCCCGATCACCGCGAGCTCTTCCTCCCTATCTCGCAGCGGATGGCGGCGGTAGGTAGGGAGACCGGCTCCCAGTCGATGCCCTGGCTCCTATTCGGATACCCCGTCTCCGCTGGTCAGCGAATGGTGGTCTCGGTGATGCTTCACAATCCCACCGGCGAGGACTACATGGCCGTCTCGGTCAGGTTCCACTTGAAGTATGTTAAGGCTAACCGTCCCTGGCCCCTTTTCAGCGTGTATCCATTCCACATCGACGTCGCCTTTCCGGCCGGCGACAAATCGTTTGACCTCCCGCCGGGTCGGTCTACTTGGTCTTACAAGGGGAGCCCAGCGCTCCCGGGCCGACTCATTGTTGTTGGTAGCCATATGCACGAATATGCGGAGAGAATCACGCTCGAAGATGTAACCGAGGGCAGGCTCATCTGGGAAGGATTCCCAATTGAGGACGCTGCAGGGAGCCTCAAGGGTGTGACGATCGGGCGACTGTATTGGAAGCTCGGCGTCAAGATCTTTCCCGAACACGTGTACCGAGTCACGATCACGTACAACAATCTCACACCCGACACTCTTTTCAGGGGCGGTATGGGCGTGGTGGGAGGAGTGTTCATGCCGGCTGGCGGCGTGGAGTGGCCAAAACTCGACATCCACGATCCGTTATACGCGCTCGACAGGAAGCACTACCTGCGCGAGGTGCGCGGGCGTATTGACGTGATCGTCAAGCAGTTAGAGCACGAACAGGCGCGGGAAGACTTGCCAGTGCACCGGCATGGGCGCAACCCGCCAGGACGGGACGATCGTCGCGACTAGGAGGTAGGAAGTAATATCTAGCTTTCTCTTCTCCAGATCAGCAGGCACGTCACACCTTTAGAAGCTTACCTTCACATCAATCGTCGGCACTACTTCACGAATCTCCCCCACCTGGTGGATTTGCAGTCGCGCACTTGCCTGAAGACTGCGGTTGTACCGAGATGCGCTCCAAGCTGCATCGAGCGCGCTGAGAACATGGTTCGCAACGACGACCCCAACGGCGGTACTTGCGATGTTGAAA
>JBHHZW010000121.1:0-6942 GCA_046758305.1 Bacteroidota bacterium
AACGTGTACTACCCGAATTAGCTCCTGATGGTTCTTTCGCAATCCTTTTGGTCAGCACCACAATCTTTGCCTCTTTCTTCTCAGCGGTTGTGTCTCGTTCACCTTCGGCGCACGCGGCAAGAAGCGCTGCTAACAGGAAATAAAACTGAAAACTGCTCATTTCAATTCTTCCTTAATTGCATTGAATGCTTCGACGTCAGTAATTTGCTTGAAGTCTATCTCAAATTCCAATTCTCCCACTATCTGACCGGAATCGAAGCCAGAGATCCCTGCACACTGTGCACAAGGTAATTCGCATACGAGAAAAAAACAAATCGCGACACTACCACGACATCCGGCATCTTGACTTCCCATCTAACTTTTCGTACCTTTTTCACGCACTTAATCATCAACACGAACGCCAGAATCCCAAGACCTTTTCACTGAGCCCTTAACGGCGTTCATCCCCTTGGCAATCTCACCTTTTGCACTTCGCGGTTGAACTCCTCACTGACCACTCGCCTTCAACCGCGAAGACTTGACAGACGTAAAGCGGCTGCCAGGACGTTCGGCCTTCGGCGTGATTCTAAGCTGATCTCTATAACCCCCTACAATCCACCCGGTTCAGAAATTCTTCTGAGGGTAACCATCTAAAAATATACCTTCGGCTGAATTCAACCTCCGGCAAGATTTTGGTTTCCACGTTCGGGAACATCTGAATGCTACCACGCGCTCGAAATCGAAGCGTTGGGATGCCGCGATGCCAAACGAAACTTCCGATCATGACCTCCTCAAATCGTTCCAGCATTCGATAGGCGAAGCGACAACTATCATCACGGTGATCCCAGACCACCGAAACCGTAAACGTTGTTTCCGGCAAAATGGTGATGCTGTCGAAAAAGGTCTCCTCAAACATGAACGTACGCCGGAACGTTGAATCATCCAGCGACCAGAGTTCAATTGTCCCACGGATTCGAGCCGGCGCTTCAAGAATCTCATCAGAACGATTCCTCAAACCCACTACGAAGCCCTCTCCGAGCATCAAAGTTTTTCCTCCGTCTATAGTGACCCGGACTTCAAGGCTACTTTGGGGCCTAAAAACAGGTTCGAGGAAATCTTCCAAGACACGCGGCGGTAGTTCCTCCTCACATGAGAGAAGAAGCGACGCACATAGGATTCCGGTCGATGCGTTAATAAAACGAACGAATCGTAGCATGAAGCCGCCTTACATCTAAGATCTGATTTTGTAATAAAAAGATACATCTGACATCTTCGATTTCCAAATGAAATTCGCTTGCGTTCGAACTCAAGATTTCTTAATTTCGGTTGCACTTAATCATCAGTGAATAGGCCCATAAATCCCAACAGTTATTCACTGAGCCTTTAACCGTGTGCGTGCCCCTGGCCTGGGCGTTGATGGCAGTTGGGGGCTTGGTGTTAGTAGGTGGGAGCTGCTAGTAGAACTGCTAGTAGTCGGCAGCAAATCTTGGGGAGGCATGGAAGAAAAGCCCTCAAGAATCGACGCGCCCATGGCTCAATTGGTAGAGCAGCTGACTCTTAATCAGCGGGTTGGAGGTTCGAGTCCTCCTGGGCGCACGTATCAGCGGGTTCCAGGTTCCCTGCCCGCCTGATTTGACCTTTGAGGGCGGGCCCGCCCGACCGCTTCGACAGCTCTTAATCGGACGGGCGGGGAGTCCTGTGGGCGCACGATTCAAGCCAAATTCGACGATTCCCATCCGCCCGCCTTTCCGAAATCCAAACCAAACTGTTAGCAGTTTTGTAATCTCCTGAGCCTTAGGCAGGCGTCCCATCAAGGGACAAAGAATGACTTCGAGCTGCCTCACCGGATTGATCTGCACAACCAGCTAGGGTGTGGACACTTGACAGAACAAGGTTGAGCGATCAGCGTACGAATTACTTTGATTTGTGAGCTTCGGAGATTTGCACGGCCTTCTTGCTGCGAGATTGAGCCAGTTCCACCGTCTGGGTCTTCCCCCTTGACACAGTAGGGTAACTATCTTAACTTCGCCTTAACATACCCGTAGGCCGTTAATTGCCACAGGACGTTTAAGACTCCCGCGAAATGGAAGTTCCCCAGTCCGATACCCTAATCTTGATTCTGTAACATCGCGTCTAACGGAACGACTTCTCTACTTACTGTGAGATCGAACAGGGTTCGTAAACAAGATTCCACTCTTATGCCGTTCGCTTCTTCGATTGGTGAATTTCGCACACGATCGAGTTAGCCGGAAATGGGTTGTTCCCACGCAGCGCCCATTGGCGCGGCACTTTGCAAGGAAGCAAACCGGTGAAAAGGCAGTTGTCTTATGAATCATGAACGCTAAGACTACGAAAAAGGAAAGAATCGTTCTACAAAGAAATTTTTCCGAAGGAAAAGTCAAGCATTATTATTCAAAGGTTAGCTGGGTCTATAACTTCTGGAGCTGGCTAACAGAGTCGAAAGCGGCCAAAAAGGTTCTAGAATTGGCAGAGATCCGGGATGGCGAACAAATCCTGGAAATCGCGGTCGGAACAGGATCGGTCTTTGCGGAAATTGTCAAACGCAATAAGGGCGGGTGGAATTTAGGGATAGACATTTCTCCGAGTATGTTGTCTCGTGCGGAAAAGCGTTTAAGAAATTTCGATAGGAAGTGCTTTCACTTGCAAATTGGTGATGCTTATCAGCTTCCCTTTCAAGAAAACAAGTTCGATCTGATAATCAATAACTTTATGTTTGACTTGTTACCCGAAAGTGATTTTGTCCCCATCCTGTCTGAATTCAACAGAGTTCTCAAATCGTCAGGCAGAGTTGTCATTTCTACGATGGCCTTCGGAGGAAAGTGGTACAACAAGATATGGCATTGGATAGCGAAACAGTTCCCCTCGTTATTGACAGGGTGTCGCCCAGTGTCCCTGTATGATGATTTAGCAAGAGCTGGTTTTAGCAACATTAGAGTAGAGAAGTTAAGTCAAAATACATTTCCCTCTGAGGTTCTACGAGCAGAGAGAAGGCCGGACTCGCTGCGCGAAACTTATGCCGAAGATTAGATCAATGATGGAAGTGGTGATGTGGATACGGGGCATAGGAGGTTGAGCCGATTAGTCGGAAGAATTTGTCGAGCCTATTCGGCTAGGCGCACCAAAAGCCTCTAGTCCGAAGCGGCTCATCTGCCTAGAAATAGCTTGAAACTGACGTAGCTTTAGACGCTACTGATATGGAGGACCGCCGTGGTACCTAGTCCTAGTTTCAAGTGCGTCCTCGCAAAAGGACTAGGTCATCCAAGGAGTGCTCGGACAAAGTGTCAGGTCGCGAATTACGCAATTTACGCACTTTCGGGCTGTGCGTCATTTTGTCAATTTAGAGTGAAAAATTCCTTGACTTTATCTGGCTGAAGATTTAGATTTGGTCTGGGGGACCTCTAAGCGACCAGCCTATCTCATACAACCAACTGACCGCCGCAAAAGAATCGAGTCCCCATTTGCATCAACGAGTTTCGTGATCACCTGGTGTTTTAGTACAGGCGAACCATGGAGCATGTTCTCGTCGTTGATGACGAACAGACCACGCGACTTGTGATTAAACGGGGACCATTGAAAAAGGGCGTCCACGGTCAGAGAGGCGGACAACACAGTGAGTATCCTTGGCCTGCACGCGAAAAACTACTATTATCCTGTAGTTCTCGCGGATAGTAAGAGGGAGCGTACGATTACATCGTCAGGCGGTTCCAATTTGATACAATGGCGATTGTCTTTCAGCGTGCTCTTGAGCACTAGCTGATAGAATAACTGCACGCCCGAGAACTTGTCGGTCAGGCCACAGCGATGGTCGATGTTCTTCGGCTCATCGCTCACGTGCCCAAGACGGAAGGTATTATCGTAATCACCGCGGAGAGCGACACGGGAAAAGGAACAAATGGCAAAGGCGATCCAACTGAATATCGGGAGACCGGAACGACGCATGATCACGGTCAACTGCGTCACGCTACCAGAGCTTTCTCACGAAGCCGAGGATCTCCGATCGCTCTAAAGAATATATTCTAATGGTTCTCAACCGATATCGGGGCAATGCTGTTTCCCTGAGAATGTCTTGGAGGAGGATCCTTGCGATCGACGGGAGCCGATCTTTCAGATGTCGAAATCGGCCATATTGAGACCCCCCTGTGACATAAGGCACAATTTTTTGGAGCTCGTTATCGTACCATCAGTATAAGCCAAAGTTGTTCTCCAGGTCGTCACTTGAAGAAGCAGTTGAATCCGAGGAGTCGAAAGGATGATTCCCGAAACCATTATTGATGTGAAACGGGAGACTAATGCCTCCGCACTCGGGGCCTGAATATCGCATTCAAGGTAAGGATCCGAAGGGCAAGCTGGTGCAGGGCTATGTTACAGCCACGTCTTACCTTGCAGCGAGGAAAAAGGCAAGATCCATTGCCAGGACACAGCAATGGACCGTCATCTCGATCCGCAAAAAAAAGAACTTTGTCTATCGCGTTCGCCGAGGAAACAAAGTCGTCGAGGGCGTTCAGGGCGCCTACTCTCGTCAGGAAGTCGTCTCAGCGCTCAGTCGGCTCGGGTTCGAAGTTCGCTCCGTCAGGAGGTACTATGATTTTCGTTTTCAAGCATCGAGCAACGAACTGGTATCATTCATCGGTGTGAGTGCAACGCTTCTCGAGCAAAAAGTCCCTTACAGCGAAGTTCTTCGGATCATGTCCAACAATGTTCGGGACAAGAATCTCCGGCGAGCGCTAAGGGACATTATTAACGATTTGAAGAACGGTGTCGATTCGCGCGACGCGTTTGAGAGACAGGGAAAAGTGTTGGGGCGGGAGACAGCGTTGATGCTTGGTATTGCATCGAAGAGCGGTGATATGAAAGCGATCTTTCAGAGCGTGTCGCACTTCGTTGAACGACAGGCTGATTTTAAGAAGGGATTGATTAGTTCACTTATCCTTCCGGCTGTAACATCCGTTGCACTCATCGGAGCTATTGTTTTCTACGTTCTCTACCTGCTCCCACAGATGGCGGACCTGATGTCTCCAATGACGTCCTCGCTGCCGCCGCTGACTGCGATGACACTCGAGATCAGCGCCTGGATCAAGGATAACCTTGCACTGATTGTTGCCACAATCGTCATCTCCATGGTGAGCTTCTACGGGTACATTCTCACAACAAGGGGACGACTGATGTTCGACCGCTTTCTCATCCGCGTTCCGTACATCGGAAGAGTCTTGCGAAACAGCAGCGTGGAAATGTTTTGCCGGGTTCTGGGCATTACGTACACTGCCGGCGAGAATATTGACGCCATCCACCGGGCAGCAGAATCAAGCCGCAACCGATTTCTCGAGAAGCAGATAAAGACGCTCGCAATCCCGACGATGTTGAAGTACGGCACCGAACTGGCAAGAGCATTAGAGTGGACGACCTTCTTCCCTGAAATGGTCATCTCCCGGTTCAAGACAGCAGCAGAAACTGGGACCGTGAAAGCAACGGCAATCCAGCTAGCGGATTTCTACGAAATGGAAAACCGTTACGCCATGAAGAATCTCATCAGCTTCATTGAAGTTGGTATCTCAGTTCTAATTATGTTCACGATGATTTTCCTTACTTTTCTTTCTTCCGAAACAGCTTCCCTCAAGATCGATAGATACTAACAAGGCACAGAGTCGGCGGACCTATGGCAAAACGCAACGTGAGCGGGCAATGGAAAAACAGAATGTGAAAAAAGGAATTGGAGATATCCTCATAGACAAGGGGATCATCACGACCGATGTTCTCCTGAAGGCACTTGATGTGCTCAGCAAAGAGGACGGGAAGAACCGCCGGAAGTTGACGCAAGTCCTGGTTGAGGAATACAAAGTTGATCGTGACAAAGTCTACCAGGAGGTTGCCGATTACTATGCGTTTCGGACTATCGATTTGTCGAAGGAAACGACCGATGAAAACGCCCTAGCTTTCATGCGAAAAGAGTTGAATGCTCTGCCCGGATCGATTCAAGAACTGGCGATGGAGAACCGGGTGCTCCCGTACGTACCTGATCCGCAGCGCCCGGATCGACTCCTCGTCATTACTCCTGATCCCACCAAACCGGAGGTGCACTTCATCGCGAGGGGTTTGAGCTATCGGAAATTTGAGATTTGTTATGTCAAACTCAGCCAGTGGGAAGAACTGTGGGAGGAAGTCAACATCGGTCGTTCCACCTACTCCGAGAAGGAATCGCTCCGCCACGAAGACATCGTTTTTGACGAGGCCGAAGAAGAGGCTGAGCTCGATGAGCAGGCTCTCGATGAGGAGATCAGTCGCAGTGGCCTCGTAGACCTCGTGGAAAATCTTCTCGTCGATGCAGTCCGAGTAGGAGCAAGCGATATTCATGTCATTCCTCGAGGGGAGAAGAAAACTGAGTTTCATTTCCGCGTCGACGGGAAGTTAACACTTTGGCACACGCAGAATGAGACCCGTGCAGAGGCAGTCGCGGCCGTGGTGAAGGACCGCGCGATGAATTTGGATCGCTTTGAGCGCAACGCTGCTCAAGACGGTTTCGCCCAGATGCTGATTGATAAGAAACCTGCACGGTTTCGCGTCTCTGTCATTCCAGTAGTCGGCAAAGAGCTCCGGAATAAATTCGAGTCCATCGTCATTCGGGTTCTCCAGGAGCCGGTCGTCGGTTCAAACCTCGAAGAACTTGGCTTTCACCCATACGCGCTACAATATTTCAAGAAAGGGATCCAGAAGCCTTACGGGATTGTCATCGTCACGGGACCCACGGGCAGTGGAAAAAGCACAACGCTCGTTGCCGCGTTAAGGACAGTGATGAATCCCTCACTCAACGTCATCACAGTGGAGGACCCGGTAGAGTTTTTCATCGACGGTGCACGGCAAGCAAAGTTAAACCCAAAATTGGACTTCGAAGGTGCCCTGCGAGCCATTCTCCGTCATGATCCTGACATCGTCATGGTTGGAGAGATC
>JBHHZW010000122.1:0-6929 GCA_046758305.1 Bacteroidota bacterium
AGGTCCTCAGAGAAAATCTCTCCTCACCGAGCCTTTTGAAGCATCCAGGCGGAGTTGAATTTGTGGGAAGCTTGAGAGATCACTTCGACGAAGATCGGCCGAGGAACATCAGAGAATGCTTCCGTTCATTCCCCGTTGATTTCATGAGTTGCTCTGGCAGCGCACGTGTCGTCCTTCTCATGAGAACTTGTTGGCCATCTGAGTGTGCGCTCAGGCGGATCCGGTTTTCTATAACTTCACGGTGTTGAAGCAACACGGTAATGGGAACTTGCGTTTCGGAGACAACGTGGTTACATTAAATTTCCGAGGAACGGGAAAACAAGCATCCCGGCGCTCGCGCTTCTGTACAAAGCAACAGCGACTTTACACTGACCGTCCGACTGAAGCGAGGGACCTTCGCATAAGCGTTTTCCCCTGGAGATCATACGGCCTAATTCGGAGGCGAATCCCATGAGGGAAGTTCTGGAGAAAGATACCGCAATCGTCAACAAGCGCGATGTCCGAGCCACACGCGGCAGCAAGGTTTCGTGCAAGGGCTGGATTCAGGAGGCGGCCATGCGAATGCTCATGAACAACCTTGACCCCGAGGTCGCAGAGAAACCGGAGGAGCTGATCGTGTACGGCGGAACAGGCAAAGCGGCTCGGAACTGGGAATGTTACGAGGCGATCGTTCGGACACTGAAGGAGCTTGCCAACGACGAGACGCTGCTTGTGCAGTCAGGAAAGCCGGTTGGCATTTTCCGGACGAACGTCAGCGCACCCCGAGTGCTGATCTCGAACGCGATGCTTGTGCCGCATTGGGCAACCTGGGATGAGTTTCGTCGGCTTGAGGCGCTGGGGTTGACGATGTACGGACAGATGACTGCCGGAAGCTGGATCTACATCGGCACCCAGGGCATCTTTCAGGGCACATACGAGACGTTCGCTGCCTGCGCAGATAAGTACTTTTCCGCCAAAGGTGGATCCGCCTCTGGCGGAGGCGGTAGCTTGGCCGGAAGATTCTTGCTCACCGCTGGACTCGGAGGCATGGGAGGTGCTCAACCGCTTGCCGCGACGATGAACGGCGCTGCCTTTCTGGGCATTGAGGTCGATCGGTCCCGCATCGAACGCCGCCTGAAAACCGGGTACGTCGATGTCTTGGCGGTGAACCTGGACGAGGCTCTCCATATCGTACTCGATGCAAAGGCAAAAAAGAAAGCGAAGTCCGTTGCGCTGCTGGGCAACGCTGCGGAAGTACTGCCGGAGGTCGTTCGACGGGGAATCGTCCCGGATGTACTCACCGACCAGACCTCAGCTCATGACACGCTGAATGGCTATGTGCCGGCGGGACTGCCATACGAAGAAGCGCTCGACCTCCGAAAGTCTGACCCGGAGAAGTACGTCGCTCTTGCGAGGAAGTCCATCGTCACCCACGTGCGAGCGATGTTGGAGCTGCAGAAGCGCGGCAGCAGAACGTTCGACTACGGCAACAATATCCGCGGGGAGGCTGCAGCTAATGGAGTGGAGAATGCGTTCGACATTCCCGGATTCGTTCCTGAATACATTCGCCCCCTTTTCTGCGAAGGGAAGGGTCCGTTCCGGTGGGTTGCCCTGAGCGGTGATCCGGCGGACATTGAACGCACTGACCGGGCGGTTATCGAGACGTTTCCTGAGAATAGATCGCTGGTTCGCTGGATCGACAAGGCGCAAAAGAAAGTGCATTTTCAGGGCCTCCCGGCCCGTATTTGTTGGCTCGGATACAGAGAGCGCGCAAGGATGGGGAAGATCTTCAACGACCTCGTTCGTCGAGGTGAAGTGAAGGCTCCCATCGTCATCGGTCGTGATCATCTCGATTGCGGCAGTGTTGCCTCGCCCAACCGTGAGACCGAGAAGATGAAGGACGGCAGCGATGCGATTGCGGATTGGCCGATCCTCAACGCGCTTCTTAATACGGTCGGTGGAGCAAGCTGGGTCAGCGTTCATCATGGCGGCGGAGTAGGTATTGGACGGTCGATTCATGCCGGCATGGTGATCGTGTGCGATGGGACGCGGGAAGCGGACGGGCGGCTCGAGCGTGTCCTGACGTATGACCCTGGGATTGGTATCATGAGGCACGCCGACGCGGGGTACGAGCAAGCGGTCGAGAATGCGAGGAAGTGGGGGATAAGAATACCGATGATGAAACAAATACAATGAATCTAGGCAAGTACAGCGCAGATATAACTCATGGGTCGACAAGCACAGCACCTCACCGGAAATCCGTTCGCTTGAAAGGATATGATTACACTTCTGAAGGATTCTATTTCGTGACGATTTGTACAAAGGACAGAAATTGCTATTTCGGCGAGGTTATCGCCGGTGAGATGCAATTATCAGAGATGGGTTTGGTGGCATATCAAGGCTGGAAGGCAGAATCGACCTTGATCAAAATCCTCGGTTCGGTCAAAGTAGCGATTCTGTTTTTCCTTCTCACGCTTTCGGCATCAGTTCTTCCTCAAACGAATGAACCGATCGTGATGATCATCATCGTGGGTCATGACCTCCTTCAGGTGAAGGGCGGACATCGTCTGCACCGGTTCTGGTACTCGTAGCAGACGAAGCAAATTCGAGTCGATGTTCAGGCATCTCCGCTCGTCAAAGATCGGTCGACGGTGGTCACATTCGGCAGCGGCGGCAGAGCCTTTGACACGATCTTCCAACAGCTGTTCTTTGGCGAAGAGAGAAAGTACCAGCAGCTCCGCAGACGTGCGGTAGTTCAGCGGATCAAGAAAGCGACTCGGACTCCCGCCATCAACTCGATCTACGTTCCGCTTTCCGATGGACCAGAACTCTGTCGGACGATTATCCGTTACGCAATCGACCACTGGAAAGAGTATGAAAAAGGGCGGCGGACAATCGGGGGACCGGTCAGGATCGCGATCATTACCCCACAGCGCGGATTTCAATGGGTAAACTGACTGAACCTGTCTGACCACCTCGCCCCCGTGAATCTGCTCATCAAAAACGCCAGGCAAGTTGTGGCCGTTGCTTCCTCGGGTAAAAGGGTGAAGGTCGGACGGGAAATGCGAGACCTCGGCGTCATTGAAAATGGGACGGTGCTCGTACAACAGGGGCGCATCGCATGGGTAGGACGGTCGGCAGATTTCTCGATGGATATCGATGCCTCGATCGAGGTCATTGATGCCTCGGATCGTATTCTTTTGCCAGGATTCGTTGACCCGCACACTCATCTCGTCTTTGCAGGGAGTCGAGAAGATGAGTTTGCCCTTCGAACCGAAGGCGCAAGCTATCGTCAAATCGCGGAGAAGGGGGGAGGCATTCTCGCGACGGTCGCTAAAGTCCGTGAGACTTCGAAGAAGGACCTGAAAAAACTGGCCAGGAGGCATCTCACAGAGATGATGAAGCTCGGGACGACGACAGTGGAAGTGAAGAGCGGGTATGGGCTGGACTTCGACAACGAACTCAAGATGCTCGAGGCGATCAACGAACTCGTGAAGGAAGAGCTAGTAAACGTTGTTCCGACATTCCTGGGGGCGCATGCTGTTCCCACAGAATACCGCGATCGGAAATCGGACTATATTCGACTCATCGTCGAGCGGTTGATTCCATACGTTGGTGGGAAGAAACTGGCCGAATTTTGTGATGTCTTTTGCGAAGCAGGGTATTTTGGCATGGAGGAATGCGAGCAGATCTTGGAGGAAGGGAAGAAGTTTGGTATGAGACCGAAAGTCCATGCTGACGAGCTCAATCCATCCTCTGGAGCCGAACTTGCTGCGCGCGTCGGCGCTGTCTCTGCTGACCATCTGGAACACGTGAATGAGAGAGGAATCGAATTGATGGGACACAAAGGCGTTATCGCAACGCTTCTCCCCGGTGTTTCATTCTTTCTTGGGCATTCCTACGCGCCGGCGCGGAAGCTGATCGACGCTGGTGTTCCCGTTGCGCTGGCGACCGACTTCAACCCGGGCTCTTGCATGTGCTATACAATGCCGCTCATGATGACGATAGCCTGCACGCAGATGGGGATGACGCCGGAGGAAGTCATCACGGCTTCGACGCTCAACGCCGCAGGTGCTGTCAGCCGTTCGCACGAACTCGGCAGCATCGAGGTGGGCAAGCGTGGCGACCTGATTTTGCTGAACATTGACAATTATCGGTTTCTGCCATACTACTTTGGAGTGAATCACGTGGTCAAGACCATCATCCAGGGCACCATGTTGGAGTTCTGAGGCATGAAATCCATCTGGAAACAGCTTGAGAAACCTGACCAATCACTGTTCTACTCTCGCCGAGACACGAACGACCTCCGTCTGGGCGACCTCGTCAAGCGAGGCGAGAGGAACTTCTCCTCGGAGGTCCAAATCGGAATTCTCGGTCTCCCCGAAGATGAGGGCGTCAAGCGGAACAAGGGCCAACCGGGTGCAGCTGAGGCACCCACCGCAGTTCGCAGAGCACTCTACAAGCTTTCACCCTATCACATCGGTTCTGAGCAGGACATTACGACCCTTTCGATTTTTGACTTCGGTAACGTGCGCGTAAAGGGTTCTCTCGAGGACATCCACGGAAAGCTGGAGAGTATCGTGGAGAGAGTTCTGGATTTCGGTATCATTCCGGTGGTTATTGGCGGGGGACATGATATCACCTTCCCGAATTTCCGCGCATACGCGAAGCAGAGCAAGATCGCAGGGTTGATTAACGTCGACAGCCACTTCGACGTCCGGGAGTCCATCCCGCGACGAACGAGCGGCACGTCGTTTCGCCAAATTCTGGAGCATCCTACTACCCTGGTACTTCCGCAGAACTTTGTCGAGATCGGCATCCAGCCGTACGCGAACGCACGTGCGCACTATGAATACTTGCTAGACCGGGGGGCGACGATCTTTATGCTGCGCGAGGTCCAAGAGGAAGGGATTGGGAAAATTGTCTCCCTCTCGTACGAAATTGCCAGCAAGCTCACAGAGGCGGTGTTTGTCAGCTTTGATCTCGACGCGGTGCGAAGCTCCGACGCCCCAGGTGTCAGCGCTTCATACCCGACCGGCCTAACGGCAGAGGAACTGTTGAAAATCGCCCGCTATGTGGGACAGCAGTCGAAAACCACGATGATCGACATCGTTGAGGTCAATCCGAGGTGTGATTTCGGCGACCGGACCTCCAAGCTCGCGGCTCTCGTGATCCTGAACTTCCTCACCGGTGTCGCTAATCGAGCGTAGGCACTCGGCGGTTGTCCGACCTTCCTGTTCTCACTTCCTCCAGAATGCTCCGCTGAAAATCACTAGCACGGTAAAAAGCTCAAGACGGCCCAAGAGCATGCACGCGATCGAAATCCATTTTCCTAGTAGCGGCAGCTGGGCGTAGGTTTCCCACGGTCCGACTGATCCGAGTCCGGGCCCGATATTTCCCAACGTGGCTGCGACCGCGGAGATTGCGGTGATGAAATCGAGGCCCACGAGCGACATGAGAATGGAGCAGAGGAGAAAGAGCCCCGCATAGAGGACTATAAAGCCGACGATGTTAATGAGGATTTCTTGAGGTACCGCGTGGCCGTTATGTCGCACGACGAGAACCGCCTTAGGATGGACGAGTCTCTTCAACTCATTAATACCTGTGCGAAGCAGCAACAGCACGCGGATATGTTTCACACTTCCTCCAGTAGAGCCAGCACATCCCCCGAAAAACATGAGGAAAAAGAGGATGACTTGCGCTGACGGGAGCCAAGTTTGATAATTGGCGGTATTGAACCCCGTCGTGGTCGTGATCGAGACAACTTGAAACGCTGCAAGTCGAAGGGAGGTTGAGGCGTCGCCGACGTTTCCGGCAATGTTGAGTGTCGTTAGAATCGCGATGCCGATGAGCACGATTGTTGAGTAGAAGACAAACTCGTTGTTTTTCCGATATGCCGTCAGGTTTCCCCGGAGGGCGCGAAAGTGAAGTGCGAAATTTGCCCCCGCAAGAAACATAAAAACGATGACAACCCACTCGATGTAGGAGGATTGGAATTGTCCGATGCTGTGATTCCTTGTTGAAAAGCCACCGGTGCCGACCGTCGCAAACATATGGCAGAGCGCATCGAAGAGTGTCATTCCTCCTAGGAGCAGGAAGAGGGTTTCCGCAGCAGAGATGATGAGGTAGACCCCCCAGAGCAGACGCGCCGTCTCAGCGATTCGGGGAGCCAGTTTGTCCTTCGTCGGCCCGACGACTTCCGCCTTAAACAACTGCATTCCGCCGACGCCCAACAGGGGGAGGATCGCAAGCGACAGGACGATGATCCCCATGCCCCCCAGCCAGTGTGTCATACTCCGCCAGAACAGAACCCCGTGAGGAAGCTTCTCCACATCGGGGATGATCGACGCTCCTGTTGTCGTAAAGCCGGAAAGGACCTCGAAAAACGCATCAGTGAAGGAGGAGACGGTGCCGGAGAACAGCAGTGGAAGCGAACCGAAGAGCGAGCAGAACAACCAGCCGAACGTAACAACGAGGTAGCCCTCTTTTGCGTGAAGAGTATTGTCTTCCAGGTTCCTTTTTCTGTAGGCAAGCCAAAAAAATAATCCTACACCCACTGAGATAAGGGACGAAAAAACGAAAACTGTGACGTCGGTATCACCGTAATAGAGGGAGAAGGGAATAGGCAGGAGCATCGCTACGCCGGTGCCGAAGACGAGAAAACCGAGGATTGAGACGACCGGTCTGAAATTCATGTCCAGGAGACAGGAGGCGACCGCAGTTACTTGTTGAACAGCTTCTCCACGTGCCGAATCGCTTGCGGCAGCGTGAAGACGACCACACGATCGTTCGGCGCCACTTTCGTTTTTCCCACCGGGATCGTCACGGAACCGTTGTGGATTACACAGCCGACGAGCGCTCCTTCTGGAAAATGGAGGTCTTGGAGGCGCTTCTTGGTTACATCGGAGCCGGGTTGTGCGACGAGCTCGATCACCTCAGCATCAGCGCCG
>JBHHZW010000123.1:0-6912 GCA_046758305.1 Bacteroidota bacterium
GGCGGCCGCCGCCTGTGGAAATACCAGAACAGGAGTTTGAGGAGATAGAACGCCGTATTTCGGATGGCGCAGACAAAAAGCTCCTCATGGAATGGTACCGGCACGATGACAACGCCGTGCCGTCGGTGTATTGTCTGCAGCCGCGCAAGGGCGCGTTCGAGGGATCGAAGAACTGGGAGCCGGTGGAGCAGCGCCTGCACCACATCGTGCTGCAAGCCACCGAAGCCATGAAGCTGACCCCGGAACAGCGCCTGAAATATGTGGCTTCCGCCACCGAACAGGAAATCGTCCACGGCGCCTTGCAGGTACCCGACGCCCAGGAGCATGTCTTCTGCTTTTTTCGCAAGATTAAGACCAAAAACAACTTGCCCTTAGGCGAGGATCTACCAACCGACGAACGGCTGAAGGATTTTGTTGATCTGCTGAAGGTAGAAGGAGAGTACCAACTGGATGCAGACGCGCACCAGCTCTTGGAAAAACTCAAGACCGAGAAAGTGCGTAAACAGCTTCCCGCCAACATCCACCAGTACAATGCCACCTGGAGCGGCGAAGGCATCACCACCGACCACATCGGCACCCTGCCGAAAAAACTGGAAGATTGTTTGAAGCTGAATGACGATCCGAATGCGCCCCCGACTTTATGCGTCGATGTTTGGAGACGGCTTTCTGTGGTCATCTTGGACGAGGTCGGCAAGCTCGAAAAGGTGGATCCCCGGGACAAAGAGATAGCGGATCACCACCACTTCGGAGCAGACCGGGCCAGGTTTTTCATCGGTCGGGTGGGGATTTTAACCGCCATCAGCGACTACATTAAAAGAACGGATCCGCACCCCCTGGCGGTGCATGGGGTGTCGGGTTCAGGCAAAACCGCTTTGATGGCGCAGACGGTTGCTCAAGCTCGCCAGGCGCATCCAGAAGCCGAGATCATGTTTCGCTATATCGGGGCCACGCCGGGCTCTTCCGATGGGCGGACGTTGCTGGACAGCCTGTGCCGCCAGATTGCGCGTCGATACAACGCCGATGAAAGGGACGTCCCGACGGACTACAAGGAACTGATTGAGGAATTTGCCAAGCGACTGGCTTTAGCCACAGCGGAAAAACCGCTGACCATTTTCTTAGACGCTCTCGATCAGCTTTCGGACGCCGACCACGCTCGCAATCTCGTCTGGCTGCCGGCGGACCTCCCTGAGCACGTGCGCCTGATCGTTTCTACCTTGCCTGGGGAATGCCTCTCAGCTCTCGAAAAGAAACTTCCTGAAGCGAATCTTGTCGAGGTGCAACCCATGCCACCCGCAGAAGGGCGCAAGCTCCTGGACCTTTGGTTAGAACATGCAGGTCGCACGCTGCAAGTTCAGCAACAGAAAGCGATAATCGAAAAGTTCACCGGCTGTCCATTGCCGCTTTATCTTAAACTGACCTTTGAAGAAGCGCGTCTGTGGCGGTCTTATGATGGCGTTCCCGAGCTGGGTGCCGATATACCAGGCATGATTCACAACCTGTTCCAGCGTCTTTCGACAGAGGCGAACCACGGGGCAATGTTAGTCTCCCGCAGCCTGGGCTATTTAGCCGCTGCCAAGAACGGCCTCACCGAGGATGAACTGGTGGATGTGCTTTCGCGGGACAAAGAGGTGTTCCAAGACTTTATGGCTCGTGCGCACCATGAGCCGCCGGAGCGGCGTTTGCCGGTGGTGGTCTGGTCGCGCCTGTACTTTGACCTGGAGCCGTACCTGACGGAGCGCAGTGCTGACGGCACGACCCTGCTAGCGTTTTACCACCGTCAACTCGGTGAGGTAGTGGCGGAGACCTACCTCGGTGGTGAGCCTAAACGGCAACGGCACCGTGGGCTGGCACGGTACTTCGGGGACCTGGCCTTATGGGTGGAGAAATACAAAGCGCCAAATCTGCGCAAGGTATCTGAGCAGCCCTACCAGCAAACGTGCGGGGAAATGTGGAAGGAGCTCGAAGCTACCCTCTGCTGTCTTGAATTCATTGAGGCCAAATGTGCGGCTGGGCTGAGTGGTGATCTTCTCTTGGATTGTTCCCTGGCGGCAGGTTCGCAACGCATCTCCGCTTATTTAAAAAGCCGTGTAGACGAGTTTGGGTGGTTTATACGAAGAAACCTTGAGGTATTAACTCACCACCCAGAGCTAACATTTCAACAAGCGGTCAACAGTCCGGATCGTAGCCTCCCCGCTAAAACTGCACGTGAACGTTGGAAAGCAGGAAAGGAGCGTCGACCTTGGGTCCGACACATAAATAAATCCGAAGGCGAAAGATCCTCCTTTCTGGCGCTTGGCGGGCACACTCAGGTGGTCGCTTGCTGCCATCTCTCTCGCGACAACCGTGTAGCTGTCTCTGGATCAACGGACGGTATGGCTGTAATATGGGATCTACGATCGGGTACAGCCATGCACTATTTACGCAAGCATGAGAGTCAAGTAACATGTTGCGCCGTTTGTTCTGGTAGTGATAGGGTGCTCATTGGTTCGCTGGATTTAACCGTCAAGGTTTGGAGCATCGACTCGGGAGAAATAATGGAGACTATTCAGACAGATCAAGTCCCCATTTGGATTCGTGAGCATCCCAGCAACGGGGATATAGTCAGCGTTCAGTGGCCTGTTGACCCCGAAGACGAGAGTTCAATTCTACAGGTCTGGCGTCCACAAGATGGCGACTATTTCACACTAGCGAAGCTTCGCATCGATGAACAGGTTTTCGAAGCTGTATTTTCTACTGAACTCGACCGCGTCTGGTATAGGACAGATAGAGAGCTGTTCTGCTGGGATTTAACTATTAATGAACAAAACCAGGTCCTACTACCCGAAATAGCTTCTTCGCCTCTGGCACTGAACGAGCGTGGCAATGGCGTTCTCTGCTTGGCGTTCAGTCCTGATGAATTTGTAGTGCTCAGGCTGCCATCCTGTGAAGTTTTTGGGGAGATCGACGAGCGCGAGTCATGGGAATACGCATTGTGGTCTCCGAAAGGAGGTTGTGCAATCTCGTCGAACCTTAGCAGGATCGCAATAATAGAACCTGAAGGCCCGCCAGTGATGGAGATCATTGAGGTCGGAACAGGCCAATCCATAACGAAACTTACCGGTCATGCAAGGGAAATCAATGATTTTGCTTTTTCGGACGACGGCTCTAAAATTCTATCATGCTCATCTGATAGGACCGTTCGTCTCTGGAATATACCCAAATCTGCTGATAATACTCGCATTACCAAGGACGAAATTGCCGACGTGAAAGCAGAGGAAATTTGCTTCTCACCTGTTGGTTTGCTGGCAGGAGGAATACGGGAAAATGAACTGATTCTTCTGAAGTACAGTTCCGACAGATGGGAGGTTTTACGAAAACCAATAAGTTATGTAGAGCATGCTTTCTCCTTGACATTTTCGCCAGACAGCTCTTGCGTTTCCTGGGTTGAACCTGGTTATCTTAACCTTGCTCAATGCTACGACATTAATGCGGATGTGGTTACGTCTTTTGAAGGCCCAGACAGCCACATCGCTGAGGATGATTTAATGCAATGCTGCTTTAGTTCTGACGGACGACGACTTCTGGCCCGATCAACACACGAGATTTTGGGCTGGGATGTGAGCTCAAAGAAGCTTGTCCTGAAACTGCACTCCAAATCCAAGATAAATGACATGATCGTATCCCCGGACGGGAAATACCTGTTCACTACTCACGCACAAGAGCACTGCGTGCGTATTTGCGACATGGAAACTGGCGAGTTGGTCTGCGACCTTGAGTGTGAGCATGCTCCAGGGAGAGTTCGAATATCTCCAAATGGAGTCTTTGTCGCCGCGCCCATCCTCTCAACCGATGAGGTCAGGGTATGGGAAGTATCATCAGGAACCCTCATCGCAAAACTTAAGACGACCGACATAAACTCCTCTTTTGTACCAACGGATAAGGTTGGGTTTACCGCGTGCGCCTTCTCACCTGACAGCTTGCGCATTTGCACCGGTGGTTCATGCGTTGCTGGAATCTGGAACGTCCATACAGGCCACGTTGAGCATGCTCTTCTTCGAAGCGACGCCAGAGTACTTGCCTGTGAGTATTTTTCTGATGGATGGCACTTGGTGCTACGACGAGCGCATGGTGAGATGGCTGTTTTCGATTCCCGCAGCGGCGATTTGATTGCAAGATGGCTTGGTCACGCCGAACGTGTTAGAGACTATTCTAAAATCGCTTTAACTCCACTTGCAAACGTTTTCGGGATAGCCCATATTGACCAGATTGTCGAACTCCTCCAACTAGAGGGTGTCGATACAGGCCCGCCTGTTGTGACCCCTGTCCGCCGGTGGCGCTTCCATTCCACCAAAGAACAAAAAGAGGAGACAGGTTATCGAGAAGAAAACATGACCGCCAGATGTCCCGAATGCGGTGTATGTCATCAGGTCACTCCTCAACACTTAGGCAAGATCCTTACATGCCCAGCGAGAGGCTGCCGTCGTCAGATGTTGGTCAGTCCAAACATGTGTGAGTGACACATTTTGTGGCCAATTTTGTCACAGAACAGAGGAACATCAAAGTAAAAACAGATTAAGGCTAAGGAGGATAGTCTGATGAGTAGCGAAGATTTAAAGACCAGACCAGGATCTCGTTTTATGTGGGATGAGAAAGATTCGTAAATTGATCGTGTCACTGATCGCGGGCATCAACGGGAGAGGCGTTGTTTGGGATTTCACAACAAATACCCAGTCCCAAAAACTGATTAAGAGCCTTGCTGCAAAAGAATAAGGATTTGTTATGAGAACCTCAAAGAAAAACACCTTCTTAGTGAATTGGCGTCGTCGCGTTAGAAGCTTCAGGCGAAAGTATCTCCGCCTTTGGTGGCAGGCTTATCAGTGGCCGGTTATTGCGGGGATTGCGCTTTTTGCATTAGCTTTAGGATACATTGGGTTCAGAAATTACTTTCTTGCCTTAGGAGAGTCGCGCTGGCCATTGGATATTTTCTATCTTGCTCTCCAGCTTTTTGTTTTGCAGTCTGGTGCAATATTGGGGCCGGTTGGCTGGGAACTTGAGTTAGCTCGCTGGCTGGCGCCCGCGGTCGCGGCCTATACCGCCTTGAAGGCCGTGGCGGTGATTTTTCGTGAACAGCTTCAATCGCTTCGTGTACGATTTATTAAGGATCACATCGTAATCTGTGGACTTGGCCGAAAGGGCTTGCTTTTGGCCCAAAGGTTTTGCGAGTTGGGTCGCCGAGTATTAGTGATTGAGCAGAACGAAGGAAATGACAGGATTGATCGGTGCCGTGAACAGGGTGCTCTAGTAATGATCGGTAACGCAGTGGACCAGGTATTACTTCGCCAGGCGCGGGTTCACCGAGCCAAACACCTCATTTCTGTTTGTGGTGATGACGGCGTTAATGCCGAAGTTGCAGTTCTCGCCCGAGAACTGGTAAAGGACAAGCAAGGTGAAGTACTGACATGTATTGTCCATATTGTAGATCCCCAACTTTGTCACTTACTAAGGGAACAGGAAATTGGAACGGGCCGTGTAGATGCTTTCAGGTTAGAGTTTTTCAATAATTTCGATAGCGGAGCGCGAGCGTGGCTGAACGAGTATCCAGCCTTTGATGAAACAGGAACAGTGAACGGGGATCGGCCGCATCTGCTCATAGTTGGCGTAGGACGACTGGGTGAAAGTTTGATCGTGCATGCCGCCAAAAAATGGAAGGCTTTGTCTTCCCCAGCTAACGAAAAGTTGCGTATTACGATAATTGACCAGTTAGCCAAAATCAAACTGGAATCCTTGTGTTTGCGGTATCCCCAGTTGCCAAAGGTGTGTGAGCTGGTTCCTCAACAAATAAACATAGAGTCCCCGGATTTTCAACGTGCTGATTTCCTTTTTGATGATCACAACAAATGCAATATCACCAGCGTTTATGTTTGCCTGGATGACGATCCTTTTGCTCTGTCCGCAGCTTTGGCACTCCATTACCGCCTCAGGGAGTATAAGATACCCATCGTGGTACGAATGACCCATGATGCAGGATTGGCGACTTTATTGCGAGGAGAAGAGGTCGCCGGTGGTACCTTTGACAGGCTGCATGCCTTTGGGCTTTTGGATAAGACATATAAGCCAGAATTGTTGCTCGCTGGCACCCATGAAATCCTTGCTCGCGCCATTCATGAGGATTATGTGTACAAGCAACGAAAGGAAGGACAGACCCCTCAGACCAATCCTTCCATGGTTCCCTGGGAGGAATTGCCAGAGCAGCTCAAAGAGTCAAACCGCCGTCAGGCGGATCACATTGGCATAAAATTGCAGGCCATCGGTTGCGGCATTGCTCCATTGACTGATTGGGATGCAGAGTTGTTCGAGTTCACCGAGGAGGAAATTGAACTGATGGCAGAGATGGAACACGAGCGCTGGATGTCAGAACGGCTGCAGGCAGGCTGGAGGTATGCACCGGGAGAGAAGAACATAAAGAAGAAAACCAGCCCTTATCTGGTTCCGATGCAGGAACTACCGGAGGAGATCAAGGAATTGGATCGCAATACGGTGAGAGAGCTCCCCCTTTTTCTGGCTCAAGCAGGGTTCCAGATATACCGCCTGAAAAAAGTCTTCTGACAGATAAGCTTCTAAGAACAACTCACGCCGAGACACAGAGCACTCAGAGTGTCTTAAGTCATTTTACTAGAAACCCATTTGTTCGAAATTAACAATTCTAAAAATATTGAACTGAGAATTGCCCAAACCGGGTTTTTGAAAAAGAATCTGAGAACCAAAAAATGCTTGACAAGATAGAAATTGTTGTTTATATTTAGTAATAAACTAAGTTTATTGTCCCAACAAACTAAGCTTCTTCTCTAAAGGAGACCCATTGAATGCTGAAAATTAATACTGACAATTTAGTTAGTGGTAATCATAAAATTGTTAGAAACGCAAATAGTGCTA
>JBHHZW010000124.1:0-6868 GCA_046758305.1 Bacteroidota bacterium
TCGGCGTGGACCAGGCAGTTGAGGAAGTGCGCCTCCGGCTCACAGCGGATGATGTGACGCTGTTCGAGTCTGGCAATGACGGCACCTATCGTCTGTCAAATCTGCAGACTGGGGAAGACTACCTCTTAGAGCCTCTGTCCACGAGGAGGTTCTTTCTGCCGGACAAAAGGGAGTATCGGCCACTGAGCAGCGATCAGTCAGGACAGGACTTTCACGGCAATCTTTTTGGGGATGTGAGTGCCAACGAACAAATCTCGTCATTCGATGGTTCGCTGGTCCTTCGATACAGCGCCAGGCAGAATCTTTCACCTTTCTTCGACAACTTTGTACGAGACTCCATCGCAGCGGACGTCAGCGGGAATGGTCAGATTAGCTCCTTTGATGCCTCGCTCATATTTCGTTATTCCGTAGATTTGATTTCATTTTTCCCGGTACAGAAGAGCCTGCCTAAAGCCACACCTTTTCATTGCAAGAAAGTTCAGATCGCGCTGGACTGGTTAGACTCTGGGGAAGGGGAGGCCGTCGGCTTGATCGATGTTTACGGCGCATCAGGTGTGTTCTCTGCCAATCTGGAGCTTCGATTTGATTCTTCAAATCTTCTGGTTACGGATATCATTTTGCTGGATCCTTCACAGCAGATGGCTTTTTCCGTTAAGGGAGACCGTGCCTTTATTTCTACGGCTGGGATAGTGCCGGCTGAAGTGAATGGGCCGTTTTTGAAGATCGTGTTCAAGAAAGCTGCCGGCGCGGTGAGGTCGTCGTCGAATCTGGTTTCGTTAGAGAAAGTGTTGTTCAATGAAAATGAGCTTGACCTCTCCGGTGAAACGACGCAGGTGCGGACTTTGCCTGAGGTGTTTGCGTTGCATCAAAATCATCCGAACCCATTTAATCAGTCCACGGTCATTCGATACGATTTGCCGGTGCTGAGTCAAGTGCGGGTTGCTGTTTATAACCTTTTGGGGCAACTTGTGACCGAACTGGTGAAAGAGAAACAGCCAGCGGGTTCTTTCAAATTCTTTTGGGATGGAAAGAACGAGCAAGGACAATTTATTTCGAGCGGAGTCTATTTTCTGCGTTTGGAAGCACAAGGTTTCGACGGTGTCAGGAGCTTTGTTGAGACGAAGAAAGTGCTGTTGATAAGGTAGACACCGGAGCATCGCCACTTAGCGACCTTTGTGTCTTTTTCTGGTTCCCAAATTTCATTTGGAACGCGGTGGCGAAAGTTTATAGTATTGTCGGTGAACTTTTGCATTTGTTTGCAAGAAAAAATGACAAAAAACAAATCTCAAATGTCAAATAAATCCCAAGAACCAAATATGAGATTCCAAACTTGGAGTACCACGTTTGGAATTAGGGAAACGCCCACTCAAATTACGCAGAAGAAATTTGGAGCTTGAAATTCGAGAGTTATTTGGGATTTGTACATTTGGGATTTGGAATTTGCGGCTTCGCCGCGTTAGGAATAATGCAGGTTGCAATCGTGAGAGAGATTCAGACGATCGTCATCAGCTTGCTTCTACTGGTGGTCGCTGGTCTCAAGGCCCAAACCGTACAAATCACAGTGCCTGAACTCACTTCACCGCCGGGCCGAGAGATCGATGTCCCTATCCAAGTCTCTGACTTAACGGGGTTGGGAATCTTTTCGTTCGATTTGTCGCTGACATTCAATCCAGATGTGCTGACGGCGCTCGAAGTAAAGGCCCAAGGTACGTTGAGCGGCACCTGGGGCGACCCCACAACTAACATTAATCCCGGTCGCGTCCAAATTGGTTTCGGCGGCGCCAACGAGCTTTCCGGTTCCGGCGATCTCATCAAAATACGGTTTTCTGTGAGTTCGAGTGCAAGTATCGGTCAATCTACCTCACTGATATTAAGCAGCTTCGTCTTCAACGAGGGATCGCCGGCGGTGCAGATTACGCACGGGACGCTAAAGGTACAGGCGGATACCGGACCCCCTGTGATCACGTCGGGACCAAGTGCATCCGGTCACAGCACCAATTCGGTCATCATTCAATGGAGCACGGACGAGGGAGCGGACAGCCGCGTGGAATATGGTTTGAGCGAGAATTACGACTCCGAAACCACTGATGCCTCCCTGGTGACTAACCACACCATTGCCCTTAGTGGGCTTAGAGCATCGACCACCTATCATTACCGGGTAGCATCAACCGACAGCGAGGGTAACGGGCCGACTTACAGCGAAGATCGCACTTTCACCACCAGCGACATCGTGGTTTCCATTCCCGATCACGTTGGCAGTCCGGGCAGCGAAGTCACTTTTCTCGTAAACGTAAACGATCTGACCAATCAAGACATTACCTCAGTCAGCATGACCATAACTTTTGATGCACAGTTGCTGACTGCCACAGGCGCAAGCGTTGACGGTACCTTGACGGCGTCTTGGGGAACGCCAAACTTCTCGAGCAGCGACGGCATGGTCCAAGTTTCGTTATCTGGCGCGTCAGCAATCAGCGGTTCCGGTACCCTGTTGCGCTTACAGTTTCAGGTTTCACCGACGGCTTCTGTTGGTACTTCGTCGTCTATTCTATTTTCGCAGTTTCAATTTAACAACGGCCAGCCAATCGCCCAAACCCGCGGCGGTACGTTCACGGTTCATGAAAGCACACCGCCGGTGATCACCGCGGGGCCGGATGTGGCTTCGGTCTCGGCTACCTCCGCTGCCATTGAATGGGCTACTGACGAGGACGCCACCAGCATGGTAGAATACGGATCGACAACCGCGTATGACTATCAGATGCGTGATTCTGATCTGAGCCGAAGCCACCGGACCGTTTTGTTAGACTTGCGGCCCGCAGCCACTTACCATTACCGCGTCGGCTCAGTTGACGCTTCCGGCAACGGGCCAACCTTCTCAGTTGATCAATTTTTCACAACCGCGGCCGGTGCAGACGTGCTGGTTTCCATGCCCGACACTTCTGCACCTGGCGGCGTGGCTTTGGATTTTCCGGTTCGGGTCTCTGACACGACCGAAAAGAGCATCTTTACCGTCGCGGCTGCGATTTCATACGATCCGGAGCTGCTGAACGTTAGTGAGGTCATTCAATCGGGAACCATGACAACTAGTTGGAAAACGGCTGAAGTGACGTTCCTACCTGGGCTGGTGACCCTAAATATCTCGGGAGCGCCACCACTGAGAGGTAGCGGCGTACTGTTCAAAGTGCGCTTTGAAGTGGCGGAAGCGGGGCTTGCTGGGCAGGAGAGTCTCATCTCGCTGCCCTTCTTTCGATTCAATCGAGGCCTGCCTCAGGCGGCTGTCTCGGATGGTAGCTTCACTCACCTGGGCGGTTCGGACGCCACGCCACCCTCGATAACAGCCGGGCCCTTTGTTGACGTAGTCACTTCTACGACGGCCAGAATCAGTTGGATAACGAATGAACCGAGCACTGGAGTTTTGCAGTACGGGACGGACACATCCTACGGTTCTACGGAGGAAAGCAGCCAGTTGACCACGGCCCATTCGATTCGGATGAGCGGCTTAAATCTGGCCACTACGTACCATTTTCGAGTCGGGGTCACGGACGCAAACAACAACGGCCCCAATTACACCGGGGATCTGCAATTTACGACTAATAATGGTAATGCTGTGACCGTCTCCTTGCCGGATGTTTCCGCTGGTCCCGGACAAACCTTTGAAGCAGCCATCCAGTTGAGCGATGTCTCTGGATTCAACGTGTTCTCGGCGGACCTGACCATTGCGCTGGATCCAAACTTCGTGGAGGCGATTGACGCTACAAGCTCTGGCACGCTGTCCGATTCCTGGGGACCGCCGGTCTTCACGCTTTCTTCTGATAGAATTATCGTGGCCATGGGCGGCGTCACCCCGCTGGCAGGCGCGGGCAGTCTGGTCAAGCTCCGGTTTCGTGTAAAACAAGATGCTCCACTCAGCGAATTGTCCTGGATTCGATTTAATCGTTTTGTTTTTAATGAAGGCACTCCGGTCTCAACCACAGTCAATGGCAGGCTTACTGTCACAGACACGAAACCGCCGCAGCTCACACAAGGACCCCTTGTGAGCTACTTGGATGCGCGAACGGCATCCATCTCGTGGACCACGGATGAGGAAGCGACCGCCAAAATAGAATACGGCCGAACTTCAACCTACGGCTCTCTCAAAGAAAGCGGAATTCTGAGACGGCAATACAGCGTCACCCTAGGTGATTTAGAGCCTACGACCACGTATCATTTTCGTGTTCTTTCTTACGACGCGCTGGGAAATGGTCCGACGCTTAGCTCGGATTTAACTTTTTCTACTTTCTCGGATCAGATTTTTGGTCAAGTTGTAGATGAATTTGAAAACCCGGTGGCGGGTGCTTTGATCATTGCCAACAGCCCGGCGGGAGGCGGCACCGCCAACTCCGACACCAGCGGGATTTTCAAAATCGACGGCCTGATGAGGAGCAATTCGTATGAACTGAACGTCACCAAATTCGGTTTTGCCGAATCCGTACTAGAGGACGTCCCTGGCGACACGGTTATGCAAGTGTTTCTCACGGCCAATTATGCGTCTTTGTCCGGTACGGTCACTACCGCTGACGGCAGTTCCCTTGACTCTGTCTTGATCGAGGCCGCTCTTGCGTCCTCAGGCCAGGTCGCTTACTCAGCGTCCTCTCAGTCCGACGGCTACTACGAGCTCTCGAAGCTTCTGGCTGATACGTACATCATTTCTGCTTTCAAGATGGGGTACATCGCCGATCCTTCGCAGGTGACGCTCTCATTTAATCCAGGCGAAGCTAAACAGTTGGATTTCACCTTAGAAGAGGCTGACATAAAGGAGCTTGAAATCTCTGGACCACAGTTGATCGCAAACAACCAATCTGTTTCATACAATGTCGTTGCTTTAACTGCTGGCGGACAAGCAGTTAATGTGACAACCGCACAATGGGCCATGGCGCCTGCGTTGGCAGGAGAGATCTCAGACGGCCTATTAGTGCCAAATCCCGGATACTTTGGCGAAGCCGTACTCACGGTCTCGGAAAAACTTACAGGCATCAAAGGAACGTTAAGCATCGATATTTTCGCGCCCATTGAGCCGCAATCAGACATCGTCCTGACGGACAGCGCAGGATTACAGCTCGAAATACGGCCGGGCAGTGTAGAGAGTAGTCTGAACCTACAAATAAGCCACCCTGTGCTCAATCCCTTAAAACGTCGCTCCCGCAGCCTGGTCACCGTTGGATCCGCTTACCAATTGAAGCCGGACGGAACCGTTTTCCTTCAAGATGTTAGAATGGGTCTGCCGATAACGGATAGTTATTCGGCAGAGAATTTGAGCATTGGCTATTGGGACAAAAACAAATCCAATTGGCAGCCATTAGAGAACCAGAATGTGAGCGGTAGTGAAAACATGGCTTTCGCATCAATTACTCAGCTTGGTCTGTATAGTTTACTGATCCCTACCCAACCATTAGGAATTTCAGAAGTTCGCTTTAGGCCCAACCCCTTCTCACCTGACGTGGACACGGATGGAGATGGCAAAGGGGGCCTGACAGTCGAATTTCAGCTCTCCTCAAATGAAAGCTCAACCCCTGCATTAACCGTCAAAATATACAACGTGCGCGGGGAGTTGGTGAGAGATCTGTTAGATAACCGCCCGCTGGGTCAAGGGCTGAACCTGATTAATTGGGATGGCATGACTAACCACGGCCGCATGGCCCGAAACGGCCGCTACATAGTCCAAATCTTGGCGGGCGATAGTTCAGGTGATGCGGAATATGTAGGTACTGTGGTACTGGTTCGATAGATGGATACAATATAAAGAATCATACCTAAAGAATCGAACGATGAAAACACGCAGCTTGTTAGTGACTTTCCTTGCGTTTTGCTCTTTTGCTGCCCCCGGTCTGCAGGCCCAGGAACTCTCCAACATTCCAGGAGCTTTTGTGAACATCGGCTTTGGGGCGCGGCCACTAGGGATGGGTGGGGCTTTTGTGGCCTTGGCCAACGATGTACATGCAGTTCTCTGGAATCCTGCAGGCCTGGGTCAATTGCAGCGCCCTGAGGCAACCTTTTCATTTACAAAACAATTCGGGCTGGTTCCCTACACGTTTGCAGCTTTTGGCGGTCCGATTTCAAATTCTGTTCATCACGGAGAGGCCATGCTCATCTCAGGCGATTCTGCTCTGCGCGAAGTGACACTGGTTGTTGCTCTGGCCTCGACGAACTACGTCTTCGTGCCTAATTTGCGTTTGGGCGGAGCGTTTCAGTTGCGGCTGGCTTCCTTTGGGTCAAATGATTCAGAATTCGAGGGTCAGGTTACCGGAAATGGCATTGGTCTTGGATTCAATCTAGGAATCATGTATCACATTTCTGAAGAAATCGCAGTCGGTTTGACACTAAATAATCTAGTGAACGCCTTAAGATGGAGTACGTCCTCTTCAGGAAATTACTACCAAAACCTTCCACGTGAGATTGTTTTGGGCTTTGCCTACAACAGACAAAAGAGCTTTGCCGTTGTCGTGGACTACGACCTATCGCTACATGGTGACAGAGAGGATATTCTGCATGTCGGCATTGAAAAAAACGTTTTCCAGAACTTTATGGTTCGTAGCGGTGTCAAGCAGAACATGAAGTTTTTCACCAATGCCAACTACACGCTGGGTGCCGGATTCTTGCAAAGCTTCCCTGAGAGTATTGATTTCTCATTTGACGTCTCCTACCTATTTAATGAGATTGGCAATACGCTTAGGGTTTCGCTGGGATTCCGGTTTTAGCTGTGTAGGCCGCAGAACGATGATGGAAAAAAAGACAGGACCCCTGCCGTTCCCTGCAAAACCCTCGGTAGGCGGCCATTTTAATTACTGTAATGCCTCAGTCTTGGTCAGGAAAATCTCCTTCCCCACTTAACAGA
>JBHHZW010000125.1:0-6855 GCA_046758305.1 Bacteroidota bacterium
AAGATTTTTGAGCCCTTCTACACGACAAAACCGGTGGGGGAAGGCACAGGTCTCGGTCTGTGGGTGAGCCTCGGTATTGCCAAGAGCTTTCAGGGAGACATCTCCATGGAGAGCCAGGTGAATAAAGGGTCAACATTTACGGTCACTCTTCCGATGAAGTAGGAGTGGAGGTTATGATGAAAAGTCGCATTTTGATTGTGGATGACGAAAAGGAGATCCGCGAGTCACTGTCGTCTGTTCTCAGAGCGGGCGGATACGAAGTTGATACTGCTCCGAATGGAGCAGAAGGATTTCAAAAAGTTCTCGAGCGCAATTTTGATGTCCTCGTTACAGATCTCGACATACCTGAGATGAAAGACCTGGAGCTGGTGGATAAGGTCGCCTCCGTGAGTCCTTGCACAACAATCATGATCATCACACCCTATGCATCGATCGAGACGGCGGTGGAGGCGCTGCGACACGGAGCGTACGATTATCTCATTAAGCCGTTTGAGTTCGACGAAGTTCTCATGCGATTGAAGAGACTTCGAGAGCATAAGCAGCTGATGATGGAGACTCAGTTGCTGCGACAGGAAGTTCATCGAGAGTATGACTTCGAACATATCGTCGGGAAGAGCCACGCGATTGAACAGGTATTTCAGATGATTCGACAGGTCGCACCGACGGACAGCACGGTTCTCATCACTGGCAAGAGTGGCACGGGAAAGGAATTGGTAGCGAGAGCAATTCACTTCAACAGCCCCAGGAGTCAGAGACCGTTCATCGCCGTCAACTGCAGCGCTATCGTTGAGAATCTCTTTGAGAGTGCGTTGTTCGGACATAAGCGCGGCCCGTTCACCGGAGCCACTCTCGACAACGAAGGCTTATTTAAGGCGGCAGAGGGAGGATCTTTGTTCCTCGATGAGGTAAGCGAAGTGCCGCTTCATCTTCAAGCGAAGCTCCTGCGGGCGATCGAATGTCAGGAGATTACGCCGGTTGGCTTGAGTCTACCATTCTGTGCGAACGTTCGAATCATCGCAGCCACGAGCGGCGACCTTCGGGCGCATGTCGAACGTGGGACGTTTCGGGAGGATCTCCTGCACCGCCTGGACGTCGTCGAGATTCGACTTCCGAGCCTTGCAGACCGGGTGGACGACATTCCTCTAATTGCTCAGCATTTCGTCGAAAAATACAGGAAGATAATCAAGAAGCCGGTGAAGGCCATTTCGACGGAGGCCATCCGGATCCTGCGGAACTATCAGTGGAAAGGGGAGGTCCGCGAGTTGGAAAATGTGGTCGAGCGAGCGATGATTTTCAGCGAAGGGGAATACATTGATCCCTGTGACTTGCCCGCGGACATTCAAGTGAGCGCGAGACAAGAATCCGCGTTCCGAGGATCCACTTTGAAGGACGTCATCCGGGAATTTGAGAAACGATACATCACCGAACAACTCATCCTGCACCGGGGAAGACGCGAGGAAACTGCCCGGACATTGAAGATCGGGCTTTCGTCTTTGTATCGCAAAATCGATGACTTGGGCATCGTGGATTCTTAAAAGCGCAAGAGGGTGGCCTGTGATCCCTCGATTTTGCAAGAAAGAGTCAGCTGGTACGCGGACGTGGCGTCATCGTTGTTCCGCAGGCCCCTTGGAGCTATAAAATACAAAAGTTGCAGAACGGTGGTACGGAACTTGCTGATTCGATCGGAAGAAACGGGTGATGGATATGCGTAGTTTTTTCGGACTAGGGTTCCTCAAGCACAGTCGGTTTGGGGAGGTCAACGCGCGGGCGGTAATGAAAACATCGGAAGCGGATCTGAGACTGTACTATCAGAAAGCGTTGGAGGTTTCACTGATCGTCGCTCTCCTAATCGTCATAGTGGCGTTCCGATTCTTGCCGGTGTATGAATCGAAGGTCCTCAATTCGATTCGTCGGGTTCGAAATGTCCAGTCACGAATCGGGAGGGGCGATTCAGGTCGGCGCACATCTCGCGGTGAGGTACCGAAATCAGGATTACAAGATCGTTCCGGCATTGTCGATTGCCCACGACGGAAAAACAGCGCAGGCTGTTCCTCTGCCAGTCGTCGCGGATGGACGATCGGAATCGGTGACGCTGAACGGATTAGATGCTGATACCAAGATGATCGAGTTAACCTTCAGCGGGGCCACCGCGGCGGTCGCCCAGGGTGTGGCTGCAGAACAAGTGATTCTGGAAGTGAGCCGCAATCCTCTCATCAATCTCGTCTGGCTTGGGACGGCTCTCTTCACCGTCGGCTTCGCATTAGCGCTTCTGCGCCGGTCGCGTAATGGAACCGTCGTATGACAGCCCATGAACGTTCGTTCAGCTCCGAGACGCGGTATTACTTCGGAAAGGAGTCCCCGACAAGTCGAGTTGAGGATCTTCTGGACAAACTCCTTCGAGTATCTCAGATTGTGGAATCATAAACCGGGAGCAAAACTGAGACTTATCTGCAAACCCTTACCTTAAGATGGCGATACGTTTCGTCGCCGGTGTCTGATACCCACGACCAATTCCGTGTCTGAAGAGAACCTCTCAATGCCGTCTGAAGACACAGATTTTCCCGTTGTGGGGATCTTTTCTTACAGCGTCCCAAATTTCAAAGATGCGAATTTTCCCGCTCGTATTCTCAAATCTGGAAAAAACGTGGCAGCGACCAACGAGTTGAAGGTCAAAATTCAAGGAATTTGGCTTGTTTTTGATGGACAGGCCGGTGGTTCCGATGGCACAAATCTTGACCTATCTTACACGGTGATCTATACAAAGGGAAGGCAAATGAATTCCAAACAACCTTCGAAGCGCCGGGACGGCGAGCGGACAAAGAAACGGGTTCTGATTTACAGCCAAGACCCAGATTTCTGTATCAGTCTTACGCTCCTGTTCCAGGAAGAGTATGACGTTACGAGCACCACGTTACTTTCTGAAGTCGCGGAGATGATCGGGTCTCATGGGGCGGATCTGTTGGTAGCGGACTCCTCGAGCAGCTTGAGAGAGATCTCCCGACAGATCGAGGACATCAAGAAGCGGGAACCCGCATTTCCAGTTGTTCTGCTCTACGTCTATCGGTTTGAGAATAGAGACTTGGAATTCAATCTTCGCCGCTTCGTTAACGCCCTGTTCTACAAACCGATCGACATCACGCACCTGTCAAACGCAGTGCATTCGCTTCTAGCGAACCATTAAGAAGATAGATCGACCATGCTTGTGCGTTAAACTATGCCAAGCAGAATGGCCAGTCACAACGTAGTGAATAGGTGTTTATCTCAGTCGGCTTGAAATTACAACATTCTCGAGCATGAGGAAGATGATCTTGATGGCATGCACAATCCATATTCGCGCACTCGGCGCTCATACATGCTTCTGACTTTACATACAGGGAGAGTGCTTGTGAGGAGCGGCAGAGACAAAAAACAAGCGAAGGGCGAACATCCGTTCTCTGCCGTTGTGAGAACTGCTGGGGCTTGTCATACGGCTCCAGCAGTTTTTTTCCTGAAGACCTGTTCGGGCCGTGCCCATAAGCTGATGTTCACGCACGGAGGGTAACAGGAGGACTTCATGAACGAGCAAGAGTTATTCCAAGTCAAGTGTCACCTTCTGGTCATGGTCAACAACGCACTGCACGCTCGATGTCATCGGTCTCTTGATGAACTGGTTGGCCTCTGTCTCCACGAAGGTCTTGAAATGAACGCGTCGACGGAGGAGGTGGACGAAGCCTTGCGGAAGATCACCGAGTACCACCTGCTGGATTCTACGTATGATGACGCTCTTTTTGAGATCGAACTGGCAATCGATCGACTGAACAATGGGACGTACGGAAACTGTGTGATGTGTCGCGGTGAAATTGAACCGGGGGTCTTGGAGGAAAATCCAATGGCGCGTGTGTGCAAGAAATGTTTTGAAATGTGGCGGAAATTTCAATGAGTGGTCTGTCGACATCCTTCGTTTGGTTGTGGTCATCGGGGCGGTGCTATCGTGCATCGGCAGTTAGTCTCTTTTTGTCCAAGCGCGAGAGGATGGCTTGGCCTGCCATTGCGACCGTGACCTCACGATGGAGAAAAAAGGTAGGACGGTGTCGCCCTTCACTCAGCGAGCGTACATATGAACGTTCCGCCCATGCTGGTCTCAGTGCGGAGCAAGTTCCGCATGGCAAACGAAGACTGGCACAAGATGTGCCAGCTGCGACGGACCCCCTAACATTCTTCTTACTACGAATCCCGCTTCGCAAGCTGCACGGCCGATTCTCCCTACCATCTGCGGTCGGTGCCACACCTCGGTTCTCAGCCATTACGACCGCTCTGACCACGGCCGTGCGCTTGCGGACGGGGTAAAAGGGGCTCCGGTTTACACGGACTGTCACGGTGAGCACAACGTCCAGGCCATCACGAGCAATACGTTGTCCGTCAGTGGAAAGCGTGAGGTGGCGGTCTGTTTACGGTGCTACCTCGACGATCCGGACGGTCTCGTTTCCGGATTGACCCAACACTATCCTGATACGATCAGCCCTGCTCTCCGGATCATCAACTTGCGCGAAGGCGTGAACATGATGGCCGGCCTCTGCGTGCTCAGATTCAAGAAGGATGTTTACTTCATCGCGGATGCGACGGTGAACTTCGAGTTCACTGCTCAGCAGCTCGCTGAGATCAGGATCCGCGTTGCTGAGGAAGTCGAAGGCTCGAAGTGCTACGCCTCAATCAGAGACCTTCAAGTCCGTCCCGACGTTGTTGTCATCGTCGTGAAGCCGGAACAGACGATCTCCGTGCTCAACGATTGCGTGGCGCGTCACGTGAAGCGCGTTTTTTTCCAGCAGGGCTCAGAGTCGCGACAGGCCATCGATTTTTGTGATGCGAATGGGATCACGGCGATGTATGGTGCCTGCGCGATCCAGTATTTCGCTCCGCACGGAGATCACAGGCTCCACACTTGGCTGGGAAATGTTCTGTTCTTGAAACCGAGAATAAACTCACCACAGACGCAACGGGAGATTCTATCGTAGTATACTGTTGTAGCAAGTACTTGAGAGGCGATGGAGGGACAGTATGATCCGCAAACATGATGCACTAGACTACCACAGTCAGGGAAGACCTGGAAAAATTGAAGTTGTGGCGACAAAAGCCTGCGCAACGCAGAGGGATCTCTCGTTGGCATATACACCTGGCGTGGCTGAGCCCTGTCTTGAAATTCAACAGAAGCATGAGGAGTCGTACCGCTACACCGCGAGAGGAAATCTGGTCGCGGTGGTCACGAACGGAACGGCGGTTCTCGGTCTGGGGAATATCGGGCCTCTTGCGGGAAAACCCGTCATGGAAGGGAAGGGTGTACTCTTCAAACGGTTTGCGGATATCGATGTGTTCGACATCGAGCTCAACTCTAGGGACCCCCATGAAATCGTAGCGATCGTCAAATCGCTGGAGCCAACGTTCGGTGGAATCAACCTTGAGGACATCAAGGCCCCGGAATGCTTTTACATCGAAGAAGAGCTGAAGAAATCTATGCAGATCCCAGTGTTCCATGACGACCAGCATGGGACCGCCATTATTTCCGGAGCCGGGTTGCTCAACGCGCTCGAGCTTGCCAGGAAGCTCATCTCTCAAGTAAAGGTTGTCTTCTCTGGGGCAGGGGCAGCTGGAATAGCGTGCGCGAAATTCTATGAAAAGCTTGGTGTCAAGCGCGAAAACATGCTGCTGGTCGACACAAAAGGCGTGGTGTACAAGGGCCGCAACGAAGGAATGAATCCATACAAAGAATGCTATGCCGTCGAAACCGATGCTCGCACGCTTGCCGATGCGATGAAAGGCGCCGATGTGTTCTGTGGGGTTTCAGTGGGAGGCATTGTTACCAAGGACATGATCCGATCGATGGCAGACCGACCCGTCGTATTTGCAATGGCGAACCCTGATCCAGAAATCACGTTCGAAGAAGCGGCCTCTGCACGTGATGATCTGATCATGGCGACGGGTCGGTCGGATTATCCGAACCAGATCAATAACGTCCTCGGTTTTCCATACATCTTCCGGGGAGCGCTCGACGTTCGGGCAACCGCCATTAACGACGACATGAAGCTCGCAGCTGCTCGCGCACTGGCCGATCTGGCCAAAGAGGATGTCCCGGACTCCGTTATCCGTGCCTACGGCGACAGGAGAATTCGTTTCGGACCCGGGTACATCGTTCCCAAGCCACTCGACCCTCGAGTGCTCCTCTGGGAGGCACCCGCTGTGGTCAAGGCTGCGTTGGAAAGCGGTGTTGCCCGTCAGGCGATCGAGGACATGGACGAATATCGCGATCGTCTCGAAGCTCGGTTCGGGCGCGCGAGGGAAGTGATGCGTTTTGTCATCCATCGTGCTCAAAAGCAGCCAAAACGCATTGTGTTCCCTGAGGGGTCCGAGGAGAAAATCTTGCGCGGTAGTCAGATCATTGTCGATGAGAAGATTGCGATACCCATTCTCTTGGGCGATGAATCCGCCATCCGCGAAAAAATAAAACTCCTTGACCTCGAGTTGAACGGAATCCAGATTGTTGATCCCTCCCATGCTGCGCAGATTGACCGGTACGTCAGCAAGTTCTATGAAATGCGGCAGCGCAAAGGAGTCACGCAGCGCGATGCGCTCAAGCTTTTGAAGAACCCGAACTATTTCGGCATGATGATGGTAAATCTTGGCGACGCCGATGGTCTCGTCTCCGGATTGACCCAGCACTACCCGGACACGATTCGCCCAGCCCTCCAGATCATCAAGATGCGCAAGGGCATTGCCACGGTCGCGGGTCTCTACATGCTTATATTCAAGAAGGATGTGTACTTCGTGGCTGACGCGACGGTGAACATCGAGCCTACTGCTCAGCAGCTCGCTGAGATCACAATT
>JBHHZW010000126.1:0-6850 GCA_046758305.1 Bacteroidota bacterium
TCCAGGTTGACGGGCAGGCAAAATTTCCCGCGAGTCCCGCCACGCGGGACGAGCGGATGAAATCTTGTCCCGAAGGGACTCCTTCGAAGAGAATCCCGCTGCTTTACAGCGGGACCCGAAAGGAACAAGGATAATAGGCCAGACAACTTCCCACTATAAAATCCTTGAAAAGTTAGGTGAAGTCCCAAAATTGGCCGCGAATCCCGAACACTCGGGACGAGCGACAGCAATTTTGAGGATCTCCCGCACTCTGGATTCCGCTCATATAGCGGGATTCTGAGAAGCGGAACCGCTGAAGCACAGCGAAAGCGGGAGCTGCAATTCATGATTGGACAAACGATATCTCATTATCGCATACTGGAAAAGCTCGGCGAAGGCGGAATGGGAGTCGTATATAAGGCCGAGGACACCAAGCTCCATCGCCCTGTCGCCCTGAAGTTCCTGCCGCCAGAGCTAACCAGCGATCCGGAAGCCAAGAAACGTTTTACGCATGAGGCGCAAGCGGCTTCCTCACTCGACCATCCGAACATTGCTGTTATTCACGAGATCGATGAGACGAAGGACGGCAGTTCCTTTATTTGCATGGCGTACTATGAGGGTCAAACTCTGAAGGAAAAGATTAAAGCGGGACCTCTGAAGATCGAAGAAGCAATTCACATCGCCGGTCAAGTTGCCGAAGGGTTGCAACGAGCACACGAGGCCGGGATTGTCCATCGAGACCTCAAACCGGCGAACGTGGTCATCACGGCCCGAAGAGAAGTGAAGATCGTGGATTTTGGCCTGGCGAAACTGATTCGCGGTAGACGAATCACAACAACAGGCAGGACCGTAGGTACAGCAGCATACATGTCCCCTGAGCAAGCACGCGGGGAAGCTGTGGATCACCGCACGGACATCTGGTCATTCGGGATCGTTCTCTATGAGATGCTCACGGGGCAATTGCCGTTCAAAGGAGAGTATGAACAGGCGGTCGTCTATGGAATTCTCAATGAGAATCCCCCGGAGATATCACAATTTCGTGCTGATGTGCCCGAGAACGTCTTGAACGTTTGCAATGGGTGCCTCGAGAAGGACAACACAGCACGACCTCAGTCGATGACAGAGGTCCTAGAACTGCTCGGCGAAACGCCTGCTCGTGCGCGTTTACCATCAAGAATGTTGAGAGGACATCTGCGTCGGGCACATCCTGCTGTTATCATACCGGCGGTGCTGCTCTTAGCGCTCTCTGCCTGGTTTCTCGTCTCTCAAGTTCTCGGTCCCAGAGCGCCAGTTCCCACAAAATGGAGAGTGGGAATCCTTCCCTTTCAAAATGTTACGAATGATGTGGAGATCGCCGAGTGGTCGCTACTGGTACAGATGTTATTTGTCGGGGAATTTACAGGAATCGAGGAGCTCGGGATAGTAGATCCTCTCAGCTTGAACGGACTCATTGAAAGCTCGTTTGGGACTCCTGAACCTCAGCGAGGCCCTGAGCTTTACGACGTCATCAAGAGTGCGGAGGTTTCCTTCATCATCGATGGAAGCATATTCAAGTATGCACACGGATACAAGATCCAGTCCAATATCGTGGATCCTGCGAGCGAAGAGGTATCTTACTCCGCCGATGTTATAATCACCAGCGACGAAGACTTGCCGCAAGCCGTCGACATACTCTCTCAGGAATATCTTGATTTTTTTCAGGTCGAAATTTTTCGTTCGAGTGAAGACAAGAACTTGAGACCATGGCTCTCACACCGAACACAAAACATAGGTGCCCGGAAAGCGTTTATGCAGGCGAGTCAACTAATTTACCGGAGTCAACCGGGTGGAGAAAAATATCTTCTCCGCGCGATTGAACTTGACTCAACATTTATTTCTCCTCGAGTCTGGCTAATATCCGGCCTGGTATACCAAGGAAGAATTAAAGAAGCCAAAGAACAATACCAGTATCTTCTCGAGCTCCAATCTGATGCCAGTCCATTCGAAAATGCCATGATTGGCTGGGCTGGGGCTTACCTTGGTGAGGATCTTTCCGCGCAAGCGAGATATCTACGCGTGGCTCTGGACTATTCACCCGGAAACAACATCTTGCTGTACAATCTCGGCCGGGTTCGATATATTATGGAAGACTACGAAGGGGCAGCCCTAGCGCTCATGCCTGCCGTTGAGATGCGGTGGCAGTATTCTCCGGCTTACTATCTTCTCGCAGAATGTTACAACCTGATTGGAAGATACAAAGAAGCCAAGAAAATCCTGGAACGATCTCTTTCGATCAAACCCGTATATCCGGATGTATACAGTCTCCTGTTTACGCTTTCGCTCCGAGACAACGACACGACAAAAGCTCGAGCATACGAAACCATTTTTATCCAGAGATCGAGAGAGGCTGGCAATCCTCTAGGAACTGTCTATGGAGCACTTGGGACCCGAAACCTATCTGATGGGTTTCATCATTACGCCATCAAGTCTTACCGTCGTGCTCTATCCCTTCAGCCGGATCACCCTGGCCACCACGATGGTCTGGCTGAAGCCCTTTACAGGGAAGGCGATGTCGATGCTGCGAGAATAGAATTCTACCGGTGTCTCCAGCTAGATTCCGGTTGGATTCGCGCACATCTTATGCTCGGTGAAATCTACGAGAAGACGGGAGAGACGGAAAGCGCACTCAAACACTACAATGCGTTTCTCGCGAGAGATTCTACCAGTTCAGCCGCAAAGGCCATCCGGCAGCGCATTGAAGCCTTCACGCACTAGCCGGGATGTAATCACCCCCATTACAAGGAGGCGCACATGAGAAGAGTAAAGTTGGACGATGTAGTCCGGAAGTCCTTCAGACAAAAGGGCTTCTTCGACAAACTGGTCCGAAATCCGGAATCAGCACTCCGAAATGCCAATATGAGCCTTTCGCCTCGAGACATGCGAAAGCTGAAAACGCGTCTGCGTTACCCGATGATAAGAGTAGATTGCGTGAAGCTCATGCGATTCGCAATCAGAGCTAAAGTGAGTCCTGCCCCACCGCCGTGGAATCCATGTCGGTGAGCTCTGATAGCGATCGCGATTCCGTGAGGGCGTTCTTGGGCCACTCGATCAGGGTGTCAGATCGAGCAGCTGATTTTCTACAAGCCTGACCCGCTTTGAGGTTCAGATTCACCAATGCCCTAGGTTGGAAGAGGGCAGGTACTCTGCGTTCAGAGGGAGAAGAGTGCCCGGAGCTAGGTGGCCTCGAAAGCTGGGTTTTTTCCGCGGGAGATGTACGTCTACTTCCATGGTCTCGATCGAAACACGACTGATGAAATCCATGCGGTCTTGGCCGAGGCCCATGGCCGCAGGATTCCGGCGATATCTGACCAACTTTCGCAGGAAACAGGTAGCACGAAGGGATAGAAACGCAAGGGTCCACAATGATCCCTACTGGATTTCCCTTCCTTCCTGGTTGTTGGCGGCGTATCGTCGAGAGCGAACAGGGGAGATAGGGGGAACCAAGTTCCTTAACGACATCCTCTGGGCACAGTATTGCCTTTTTCTGTCTGTTCGAATCCAGGACGACCTATTCGACCGACAAGCGGACTCCCTTTCCCTCATCTTTGTTTCCGACCAGTTTCAAGTGGAAGCTGAACTGGCGTTCTCACACTACTTTGGGAGAAAATCTACTTTCTGGGATGTCTACCGCAATTGCCTGCAGTCGACCACGCGTGCGATCATTCGTGTTGAAACGCTACAGCGTACCCCGAGGGCTAACCCTGAAACACTGCTAGGCGAATATGCCAAAGTCTCGGCCATCTTTAAAGTCGGATCAGCTGCGCTCTGTGACAGGTTTCACCGGATGAATGATTTTTCGCACATCGCAAGATTTGCCGACGAAATGGCCATCGCTGCTCAAATACTTGATGACCTCCAAGACATATCCGAAGACTTACAACGCAAGCGGTTCAACTACGTCGCAAGTAATCTCTTGCGCAGTAGGTTTAAGAAAACAATGCGCAGCCAACATCTAAAGCAAATTGTAAGAAATCTCCTGTACAACCACGCTCTCGATAATGTGTTCACTGAAGTTCAACACCACCTCAAACTCGCACAGCAAGCAATTGAGCCACTCGGCATCACAGCGGCGAAAAAATATGTCGCGACTTATCGAGATGCTGTCTGTAAAATGGAAGTTGACTACCACCAGCAACGGGTAAGACTCCTCTTTGGTCCCATAACGCACTGAAAGAGAGCACGAAGGAGATAGCAGGCTTGTTTTGACGTAGCGAGCCTGAAGATCTTGCATTTCACATGCTCCTGACGGTTGAAATCACGTGGAAAAAAAATTCAAAAGAGAATTAAAATCCTTAGAGAAAATTTCTCGCTTCATCAGTGAATTCATAACCACGAGTAACATTGATGATTCTCACACTATCTCAATAAACCTCGTCGTAGAAGAGCTGTTTACGAACATGGTGAAGTATAACGCTGAAAACAAGAATGACATTTCGATAAGCCTCAACAAAGATGGGAGTAGGCTGATCATAAGTTTAACTGATTTCGACGTGGAGCCCTTCGATGTGTCGAAAACAGGGGAAGTGAACGTTGATCAACTCTTAGAAGATCGAAAGCCTGGAGGACTAGGAATCCATATAGTAAAGAAATTCGTCGATAAGATAGACTATCAATACAAGAATAGACAAAGTAAGATCACACTCATAAGAATGTTGGAGGAGTAGGATGCTTCGCATAAGAATTAGCGAAGATGGTGAAATTCAGCTCGCCGGAAGATTTGATGCCTCGCAGGTTGAGAAAGCAGAGGCTCGATTTGACAAGATTACTGAGTCTTGCACCGTAAACTTTGCGGAATTAGAGTATATTTCCAGTGCCGGGCTAGGGATCTTGCTCGGGACGCAAAAGAGATTGAATGAATCGGGAAATAGCCTTAAACTCATTAATCTCAACAAGCATATCCGAGATGTCTTTCGGTATGCGGGGTTTGACAGGGTTTTCGAGATTGAATGAGATCAAGGAGACCCTAAACGGAAGAAGAAAATCCCAAGTTGTACGATCTGATTAGAATTGCTTGCGTTGTTGCCGATTCTGAGATAAATTAGACAAATTAATGACCAACTTTTTGCCAAGTTACTTGTAATTATGACAGAAGAGAACGACTCGGTATTCGTCAAGCAATGTCTCGAAGGGAACACCAGAGCCTTCGAATCGATCGTCGAGAAGTATCAAAAAACTGTCTTCAACGTAGCTTTCAAGATCATAAACGACCGCGAGGACGCTGAAGATATCGCCCAATCGTCGTTTGTGAAAGCTTTTGAAAAACTCGATACATTCAACCCCAAATACAAGTTTTTCAGCTGGTTGTACAGAATTGTGGTGAATGAGTCGCTGAATGTCCTCAATCAGCGAAAGCGACTTGAGGGGTTGGACGGGCGAATCATTTCCAAAGAGAAAACACCAGAAGAATCGTACGAAGACCTTGAAACGAGCGAGAATGTCGAGCATGCGTTGATGGATCTTGCGCCTGACTACAGGATCGTTATCGTGCTGAAACACTTTCAGAATCTTTCCTACAGGGACATTGGTCATATCCTTGAAATTCCTGAAAAAACCGTAAAATCGAGGCTATTTACAGCCCGGCAGCTCCTGAGAAACATCCTCCTGAAAAAAGGCATTGGCAGATAATGATTGAAGAAAAATATCTCGACCTGATTCACAAAGAAATCGACGGGCTCAGTACGAAAAGCGAGAGTGCCGAACTGAGCGCATATCTTGCGAACAATCTAGAGGCGCAAGATCTGTATCGTGATCTCGCTACAATTTCGAGGATTCTGAACAACGTTCGTGAAGTAGACCCTCCCCCCTATCTCAGAACGAACATTTTGAACTCCATTCCTTCGAGTAGATACACCAGAAAAGAGAAAAGGAGTTCGCTCTCGTCTGTCATACAAAGCCTGGTTGTGGGGGGCAACGCGAGGTATGCCTACGCTGTTGTAGCCGGCGTAGTGCTCGGCATTCTTGCATATGCGGTGATTAGTCGCGAAATTGACGGTTCGAGTTCTTCCGAGATCTCGACCCTCTACGGTACGATGCTCTCACAGGAAGCCTCCGAAAGCCTCGAAGCTGGAGAGCATGTGGAAATCAGCCTGGAACAAGCACACGGAACGGTTGATATTAAATATTCTAACGAGATCGTACTGGTAGAGCTCTCCCTTGAATCTGACCAGGAAATTGACATGGTTATCGAGTTTGATGACGGTGATGTCAGTTTTGCTGGTTTTCGGCAGCTCGATAGTCCGATAAGGACTCTCAGCATCGAGAAAAGCTCACTTCGGGTCACAAACGCTGGAAACCATGAGTACATCCTCGTCTTTTCCGATCAAACTGAATCCATATCACCGATGAGTCTTAAAGTCTTTTCCGAGGGCCCTCTCCTTTACGAACAGACTGTATCTACTGGCCTTCAAGATGAGTAAGTATGCGTCTGTACGAGAAAAAACGAGTGAAACCCAAACCAACATTTCATTGATTCAGTTGTAATTGAATTATCAAGTCCTTCCCACATCCGATCTTGTAACTTTTCATATCTCAAACAAAACCTCACAATAGGAGGAGGTCGTCATGAGTAAGAGATCCAGAAGTTTCGTGATTGGCGGTGCGCTCTTGGCCGTCATCGCGGTGGTGTATTTTTCGTTCTTTTACCCGCCTCCATCGGGAGAGGAAACCGCGGGCACAATTGGGGCGGTAGAGAAGTATCGCGCTCCGCAGATCACTGAAGAGGATGTCGTGCTCGAAGGTGAGCAACCCACCGAGCCTACGGAGACCAGCAGAACTCTGTCTACTGACCAACCTACGCTAGACATGCACCAAATGGTGGAGGCGATGCAAGCAA
>JBHHZW010000127.1:0-6827 GCA_046758305.1 Bacteroidota bacterium
AAGCAGGGAATCTGGCCCTCAAGGTGTTGGCCACAGGAGGAGTCTACCTCGCCGGTGGAATTCCACCTCGGATACTTTCCACCCTCGAAAATGGACGCTTCATGGAGGCTTTCCGTAACAAAGGGCGTCTTTCAAACGTAATGCATCGTGTACCTGTCCATGTCGTCCTCGCTCCCGATGTTGCGCTCCTGGGTGCGGCTTGCCGCGGGCTTATGTTATGACCGGGTTGCGCAATAGCGAACTCTGTCCGTAGGCGAGGAAGATCTGCACATCCGGTGTAAAGCTTGGAAACCTACATAAGAAGATTTGTCTGAAGTTCAAAGCGCATCCGAGGCACTATGGACAGAAATCCCCGTCTTTCCGTAACTTGCGCAGATGCAAAGGATCCTTCTTATGAACAACTCTCTTGGTCATGTGTCAAGAAGCTGCTGGGGGATTTCTTTCTTCCAACGTGCTTGCCAGCGAGTTGGAACGCCCGGTAAACAAGAATTCCGTAACACTGGTCTGATGTAGCAAGTCTCGGGTCCTTATTGACTCGCATTTCTCTGGCTTCACTATACTATTTCCCCGAAGAAGGTGCTCACCCTTACAACAATGATCTCAAATATATAGAGTTTCATTTGTTCGATACGGGTCATTTTGCTAAAGAACAGGCAGCTCGATGGAACCTGCTGGCAGAGATGGGTCAGTGATCAGGGCTATTCTCTTCGATCTCGACGGTACGCTTGTACAGACGGAAACTCTCAAAGCCATTTCCTATGCACGTGCGGCTGTGGAACTTCGTCCAAAGGATGTGAACGAGGGAGTGGTAGTAGAATCCTTCAAAGAGGTCGTCGGCCTGTCGCGCCACGAGGTAGCGCTGGCCTTAATGGAGCGATTCGGGCTGGAAGATGCAGCTCGGAGGCGAATGGAAGAGCTGGGGGTGAATTCCCCCTGGCAGGCGTTCGTACAACTGCGACTGCGGACATACGAAGCCATGTTGGCTGACCCCAAAATACTTCTGGCCCACCAGTGTCCGTACAACACTGCCTTGCTTCAGTGGGCGCGGCGCACCGGGTACCGGACGGGGCTGGCCACGATGTCATACTGTGCGCAGGCAACTCGGGTGCTGGAAATCTTGGGCTTACGCAATGAGTTTGACTTCGTTGCCACGCGTGAGGACGTCGAAAACGGCAAACCCGACCCGGAGATCTACCGACTGGTGGCTCTTGAGCTTGACATACCTCCAGATGAATGTTTGGTCATCGAGGATTCGCCCTCTGGTGTGAAAGCAGCGCTCGCCGCCGGGATGTGGTGCATTGTTGTTACCAGCGTGTTCACGCACGGTGCTATTCATGCCAGCGGCCTTCTGGATAAGCACTGGATCGTCGATGACCCGGCAAAGCTCCAGGCTGTGGTGCATCGGATGGTTCGTGATCGGGAAAAGAATTGAGATTACTCACACCGCAAGTGTTTTGTTAAAAGAATTTTCTAAGTGTTTGTCGGAGAATTACTGTACGTTCTCCCGACGACTAAGGACAACACATCCTGACTTTGCGGGTTCATTTGGCTGATGAAGTTTTCTGTCATAATTGGCGTTGTCCTGTTACTGCCTTCAAGAACTCTTGAATGTAGATTGCAATTTAGCAGGTAATTTGTTATGGTGTTGTGACGTTGCGTCGCACCCTAGCCTCAGAATCCTTCAAATTTTCCAAACTGGTGCGAGCAATTTAATAAAGAGTCGCAAGCTTAGTTGCAGCCTTATCGACTGCAGCTTTCCCTTACCTCCAGCAGTTCATCAAATCGGATTATCAAGCTAATCTACATCGGAGGATCTCGTGAGTGAAGCCCGCTCTTCTCTCGACCTGCTCTGTATTAACACCATTCGCACGCTCACGATGGACGCCGTTCAGAAGGCGAATTCTGGTCACCCGGGAATGCCGATGGGTGCTGCACCCATGGCGTACATACTCTGGACGAAATTTCTGAAGCACAATCCCAGGAATCCTAAATGGCCGAACCGGGATCGGTTTGTTCTTTCCGCAGGTCATGGATGCATGTTGCTGTACAGTTTGCTTCACCTTTCAGGCTACGATATGTCCCTCGATGATATCAAACAATTTCGCCAGTGGGGGGGCAAAACACCCGGTCATCCGGAGGCACTCCTCGCACATGGCATTGAAACAACAACTGGCCCGCTCGGACAGGGTTTCGGCAACGGGGTGGGTCTCGCGATTGGTGAGAAATTTCTCGTAGCTCGGTATAATCGCCCGAATTTCACGATCATCGACTACTTCGTTTATAGTATCGTGAGTGACGGAGACTTAATGGAAGGAGTTTCTTCTGAAGCAGCCTCGATAGCGGCCCATCTCAAGCTCGGAAACCTCATCTACTTGTATGATGACAACCATATCTCAATCGAAGGGAGTACAGATCTAGCCTTCACTGAGGATGCTGGGAGACGCTTCGAGGCGTATGGCTGGCACGTGCAGACAATTGGTGATGGAAATGATCTCGAGGCAATCGAAAACGCGATCCGAGAGGCTCGGGATGTGAAAGACCGACCATCGCTTATCAAGGTTCGTACCCACATCGCTTATGGAAGTCCCAACAAACAGGATACACATGGAGCACATGGAGCACCGCTCGGGGAGGAGGAGGTCCGTCTGACCAAGCAAAACTTCGGCTGGGATCCGGACAAGCAATTTTACATACCTCAAGAGGCGATGCAGCATTTTCGCAAGGCAGCGCAAAATGGTGAGAGAGCGGAACAACAATGGCAGAAACTCTACCAAGAGTACTGCAATGTTCATCCCGATCTAGCGTCCGAATGGGGGAGCTGCCGGGAGAAAAAGTTTGCGGAGGAATGGAGAAGAGTGTTGCCGGTGTTTCCACCGGACAAACCGATGGCGACACGCGAGGCTTCCGGGAAGGTTCTGAACGCGATCGCGCCTCATCTTCCAACACTCATGGGCGGTTCGGCAGATCTCGCTCCGTCGACGAACACCATGCTCAAGGGTTTCGGAAGTTTTCAGGCGAACAACTATGCCGGACGCAATCTGCACTTCGGCGTGCGTGAGCACGCGATGGGAGGTATCCTCAACGGTCTGGCGCATACCGGCGGATTGATCCCGTACGGCGCGACTTTTTTGATTTTCTCTGACTACATGCGGCCAACAATACGCCTTGCGGCCCTGATGGGCATCCGGCCGATCTACGTGTTCACACACGACAGCATCGGGCTCGGTGAGGATGGTCCAACCCACCAGCCGATCGAGCAACTGGCTTCACTGCGTGCGATTCCAAACTTGACAGTCATTCGTCCGGCGGATGCGAATGAAGTGACGGAAGCCTGGCGGTTTGCCATCGATCATCGCGGTGGACCGGTTGCACTTGTGCTGACGCGACAGAAACTTCCCGTCCTCGACCGTACAAAATACGGTGCTTCGATCAATCTTATCAAAGGAGCGTATGTTCTTGCTGACACGGAAGGAAAGTTACCCGAGCTGATCATTCTCGCGACTGGATCCGAGGTGCATCTTGCGGTCGGAGCGTATGAACAGTTGAAAAAAGAGGGCGCCGCGATTCGTGTGGTGAGTATGCCTTCCTGGGAATTATTCGAGGAGCAATCAAAAGAATATCAGGAGGCTGTCCTGCCGAAGCAAGTCACGAAGCGGTTGTCGGTCGAGGCAGGTTCACCGTTCGGATGGCACAAGTATGTCGGTGCACAAGGGGATATCATCGGAATCAACCGATTCGGTGCCTCCGCGCTGGGCGACGTCGTGTTGAAGAAATATGGCTTTTCAGTGGAAAATATCCTTGCACGAGCGAGGGCATTACTTACAAAATGATAGCACGAGTTGCTCATACAGTTTCAATCGAGGAACACTGCGATGAAGACCAATCCCATTAAACGATTGCTTGATTTTGGGCAGAGTGTGTGGCTTGACAGCCTCCGCCGGGGACTGATGACATCCGGAGAGCTCAGGCAACTCATCAGAAAGGACGGACTCCGCGGCGTCACCTCCAACCCAAGCATTTTTGAAAAGGCGATTTCTGGAAGCACGGATTACAACAATCGCATCAGGCAGCTCGTCAGAAAAGGAAGGACGACGAAGCAGATCCTCGACACGGTCATCATCGAGGATATCCAGTTGGCCGCAGACGAATTCTTATCACTTTATGAGAAAACAGACCGGAACGATGGGTTCGTGAGTTTGGAAGTATCCCCCGCCCTCGCTCAGAATACCGCTGGAACGATCCAGGAGGCCAAACGACTCTGGAAGTTAGTCAATCGCCCGAACGTGATGATCAAGGTGCCGGCGACGTCCGAAGGGATTCCGGCCATCGAGGAATTAATTGCTGATGCTGTTAGTGTCAATATCACGCTCGTTTTTTCCGTGAAGCGGTACATAGAAGTTGCCCATGCCTATATCCGTGGGCTTGGCCGGCGCGCTGCCGCCGGCGAACCAATTGATTCGATCGCATCGGTAGCGAGCGTTTTCGTGAGCCGCATCGATACCCTGGTCGATTCACTGTTGGAGAAGGTTGCTGAATCGGATCCAGAATCGCGGAGAGCGGAACAAGCACGACGACTTCTCGGAACGGCAGCGATTACAAACGCGAAGCTCGTCTATCGAGAATTCCAAGAGCTCTTCCGCGGTGACATGTTCAAGGAGCTGAAGACGAAAGGCGGTCGGATTCAGAGGCCTCTCTGGGCCAGCACGAGCACAAAGAATCCTCACTACCGGGACGTCTTGTACGTCGAACAGCTGATCGGACCATCGACGGTCAACACGATGCCACTTGAAACGTTGCGGGCCTTCGAGGATCACGGGAACGTCGCCCGCACACTCGAAGCGGGCATCAAAGAGGCGAATCGAACACTTGAGGAACTCCATGCCGCTGGGATTGACTTCACTCAGGTCATGAACCAACTTCAGGAAGAAGGGGTAAATCAGTTCTGGAGATCTTGGGTGAAATTGTCGGACTGCATCAAAACGAAACGTGAGGCTTATCGGACTAAGCCCGGGGACCGCCAGGTCCTCAATCTCGGGCGGTACGAATCGCGCGTGAGGAAATCCTTGAAAGCCATGGAGGAAAAGAGCCTCGTTCGGAGACTCTGGTCGAAGGATGTGACACTCTGGGAACGATCGCATGGTGAGAGGATCAAAAACCGTCTAGGCTGGCTGACGGCTACCGATTTCATGAAGGATCATCTCACAGAAATTGGCTTGTTCGTTAACGAACTTCGAGATGCTGGGTTCACGCATGCGCTTCTCCTGGGGATGGGTGGAAGCAGCCTTTGTCCTGAGGTCTGTCGGGAGACGTTCGGGGTTCGGCGAGGCTTTCTTGACCTGGCAGTCTTGGACAGCACCGACCCTGCCTCCGTTGCCGCAATGGGGTCTCGGGCCGATGTGCGTGAGACCCTCTTTATCGTGTCCAGTAAATCCGGCACGACAACAGAATCGGATTCGTTTTTCAAGTACTTCTATGGAAAGCTGAAAGAAGTCAGAGGTGAACAGGCAGGCGAGAATTTCGTCGGTATCACCGATCCCGGAACGCCACTGGAGCAGCTCGCACACGAGAAACGGTTCCGTCACCTCTTCACCAACCCTGCGGACATCGGGGGTCGCTACTCTGCGCTTTCCTATTTCGGACTCGTTCCAGCGGCACTCATTGGAGTCGATATCGGGGAACTCATAGAGCGGGCGGAGACGATGCTCCACTCCTCTGTTTCCTGCGTTCCTGTTTCGGAGAACCCCGCGGCTGTGCTCGGTCTGGTGATGGGTGAGATCGCAAGATCTGGACGGGACAAATTGACGCTTGCTGTCTCACCTCGGATCCGGACATTCGGCTCCTGGGTTGAGCAACTGATCGCGGAAAGCACCGGCAAGAAGGGGCGTGGCATCCTGCCGGTCGAAGGCGAACCACTGGATGGTGCAGGTGTGTACGGGCGGGATCGGCTTTTCGTGTGGTTTGGCATCGAGGACAACAAGAGGGAGCTGCAGAAATTGAATTCACTTCGGCGGGCAGGTCATCCGACAGTGAGTATTCGACTGGATGATCCGTATGACCTGGGACAGGAATTCTTCCGTTGGGAATTTGCTACAGCGGTCGCTGGTTCCCGACTCGGGATAGATCCCTTCGATGAACCGAACGTGCAGGAGAGCAAAGACAATACGAAGCGCATCCTGAGTGAATACTTAGCTACTGGCAAGATCGAAACGCGAGGACCGCAGGTGGAGAGTAAGGGGCTGAGGCTCTCCTTCGGGCATCCGGCGCCTCCGCGATCGCTGGGTTCAGGAGGCAATCATCGCATCGCTCAATACCTCGCCAAGTTCTTCGCGCGAGTGAAACCAGGTGACTATGTCGCGATCCTTGCTTACATTGATCGTACGTCCGTGCACGAGCGAATACTGCAGGAGATACGCGCGCTACTTCGTGACGCTCTGAAAGTCGCTACGACGGTCGGATACGGTCCGCGCTTCCTGCACTCCACAGGACAACTGCACAAGGGAGGTCCCAACAAAGGACTCTTCATCCAAATCACGGCGGATGACAAAGCAGACGTTCCTATTCCTGGTGAATCGTATTCATTCAGCATCCTGAAACAGGCACAAGCATTAGGCGACTATCAGGCCCTTGTAGAAAAGAAGCGGAGGGTGATCAACGTTCACCTGGGGAACGATGTTCCGCGCGGACTGCGTGCTCTCCGGGGCGAATTGAAGAAAAGCCTCGAGTTGTAGCAACTCAACGAGTCTACGACTCGTGGAGTAGTAGACCGACCCATCCCGACAGAGTTGTGATGTGGTCGGGATCACGAGATCGGTTCATTCGTGCCTGCA
>JBHHZW010000128.1:0-6641 GCA_046758305.1 Bacteroidota bacterium
ACACCCGGTTCACCGTTCGAAAAGACGGAGTTCGGACCGCCGCGAATCGCCTCGGCCGATGCGATCGTTTCGTCGATACGGAATATCGTGCTCTGCTCGAAGAATGATAGCGTTTCCGCGCCGTAAAGCGGTGCACCATTGATGGACATCGTCACTATCCGCGCATCGCCACCGCCCGGAAATCCGCGCACGTCAATGTTCGCTCCGGCAACCCCGCCCGAGCTTTCTGACCAGACGCCGGGAACCAATTCCATCAAATTAGCAGTGCTACTGGGCGAAAACTGGACGATATCTGCCGCCTCCATCGTCGTGATGGCAAAACTTGCATCGCGCTTGCGCACTCCCGCCCCGCCAGGTGTACCCGTGACCACGACCTCATCCATGTAGAGTATATCCGTTGCGAGAGCAAAATTTTGTCTCGTTGTTTCACCTGCCCTCACCGTTACGGCTTCGCTGCGGGTACGGTAACCGACAGCGCTGGCGAGCAACGTGTACGATCCAGGCGGCACGTTTCTTATAGAATATTCTCCATCCACGTTTGAAGCGGCCCCCATGTATGTGCCTTCAATAAGCGCATTTGCATAGGGAATTGCAGCTCCTTCCTCATCCGTTACCGTACCATTTATCCTCCCCGTTTGTGCTGCAAGAGTACTGGTGAACAATGGTGTCACTAAGAAAACTATGGACGCACATCGTATCCACCGCATAGTGACGCTCCTTTCTACTGTTTTGTAAAGTCGAAATGGGCAGTGGTAATCTTCGTGTGCCATACCACCGCAAAAGGTTTGAGTTCGTGATTTAGAAGTAATAGGGTGAGAACATGCTTTTAGTAAGCTTAATGTTACAAAAGATCGCTCTCAATGTCAAGCTTTTTTTTCTGTGCACCGGCAACCCCGAACAACCCAAACATTACGAACATTCAGCGCATAAGAGCCCTTGAAATAACAATTCTTTGGATTTCGGACGTTCCTTCGTAAATTTCGGTGATTTTGGCATCCCGGAGGTATCGCTCGACCGGGTAATCCCGGATGTAGCCATACCCCCCAAGGATTTGAATAGCCTCCAGAGCGCATTCCACGGCGACGCGAGACGCAAAAAGTTTCGCCTTGGCGGCAGCCATCGTGAAGTTTTCGCCAGCATCCTTTAGGGCAGCTGCTTTCAGCGCAAGTACACGTGCTGCTTCGATCCTTGTCAGCATGTCGGCGAGCTTAAATCGGATGGCCTGAAATTCTGAGATATATTGGCCAAACGCTTTGCGCTCCTTGGAATATTTCAGCGCAGCGTCAAGGGATGCCTGAGCTATCCCCAACGCCTGGGCGGCGATGCCGATGCGTCCACCGTCAAGAGTTTTCATGGCAAACTTAAACCCGAAGCCCTCTTCCGCGATACGGTTGCACGCGGGGATCCGGCAGTCCTGGAACGCGAGCGAAGCTGTGTCTGAACTCCGAATTCCCAATTTTTTTTCCTTCTTGGCGATCGAGAACCCCGGAGTGCCCTTTTCGACGATAAATGTACTCACCCCATCGGCTCCCTTCGACTTGTCTGTCGCAGCCATGACGAGAATGACGTCGGCATTCGATCCGTTCGTGGTGAAGTTCTTGGTACCATTCAGCATGTAGGAGTCGCCATCTTGCACTGCGACGGTCTTTTGGTTGGACGCGTCGCTGCCTGCCTCGGGTTCCGATAAGGCAAAGGCGCCGAGCATCTTACCTCCCGCGAGAGGAACGAGATAGTTTTGTTTCTGTTCCTCCGTTCCGTGCTCTTCAATTCCCCAACAGACTAATGAGTTGTTGACGGACATGATGACACACGCTGAGGCATCTGCCTTCGCGATCTCCTCAAGTGCGAGAACATAACTGATCGTGTCGAGCCCCGCCCCTCCGTACTTCTCCGATACCATCATCCCCATGAATCCCAATTCGCCCATTTTCTTCACTGCCTCATAAGGAAATTTCTCCTTCTCGTCGCGCTCTGCAGCCCCCGGCGCGAGTTCCTCCTCGGCGAATTTCCTCGCCGTTTCTCTAATCATCAGCTGTGTTTCATTAAATTCGAAATTCACCGATCATCATCTCCGGCTGACTCTAGCTCTTCCAACTAATTCTCCATGATACACGTACCCATTATTCAGCTCATTCGGAATCTTGGATCCCATGCCGATCCAACCGCAGCAATCATACGCCGTCCCCCTTTTAGGGGGACTCTAGGGGGTCATGGGTATTCGATTTTCAGTTTGTATGTTGTACCACATCTACGACCCCCTCTCAGTCTCCCCCTATAGGGGGAGAGCATAATCTAGGGCCGATTCTTCTGGAACTCGTCTTCAATCCTTTGCCATACTCCTTCGGTATTCTTCAAGACGTCCACACTGCTAAAACGAAGCACTGTCAATCCTTGGCTGCGTAGATATGCATCCCGTTCAGCATCTCGTTCAAGGTGAGCTTCTTCGAAATGTTGGCTACCATCCACCTCGATGGCGACCCTCCCTTTGATAGAGAGAAAATCCAGTATATAAGGACCAAATGGAACCTGCTTTCGAAAGTGGACTCTAAGTTGTTTCTTTCGAAGCAAAGACCACAGCTTTCTTTCGGCGTCGGTCATCTCCCGACGCAGTTTCCGCGCCCTCGCAATTGAAGACCTCGGGTGTTTGAGAAAATATTTGGTCATGACTTTTGATCCCTCTTCATCTCCCCCAGCATCACAAGCTGCTCTTCAGTACTCGTAAAAACCTTTCTTTGTCTTACGGCCCAGATGGCCAGCAGCCACCATTTTTCTCAAGAGTGGACAGGGACGGTACTTATCGTCCCCCAGCCCTTTGTGAAGCACCTCGAGGATCGACAAACAGACGTCCAGTCCGATCAGATCAGCAAGCGCAAGCGGGCCCACCGGATGGTTCATGCCGAGTTTCATGACAGTATCGATTGCCTCGGGACGCGCAACTCCTTCCATGACGCAGTAGATGGCCTCGTTGATCATCGGGAGGAGTACACGGTTTGAGACGAATCCCGGAAAATCATTGACCTCAACGGGAACTTTTTCCAGTTTTTCTGCCAACGATTTTACAGTCTCGAGGGTCTCTGTGGAAGTCGCAAATCCCCGAATGATTTCGACAAGCTTCATAACGGGGACGGGGTTCATGAAATGCATTCCGATGAAGCGGTCGGCTCGGTTGGTGACCGCAGCGAGCTCAGTAATCGAGATTGAGGAGGTGTTGCTCGCCAGGATTGTGTGCGGTGGACACACCCGGTCGAGGGTCGAGAATATAGTTTTTTTTACCTCAGTGTTTTCAGTCGCTGCTTCTACATTGATGTCGGACCCTTGTGCGGCTTGTTCGAGGGAGATCACTGTGCGGATGCGGGCAACCGTCTTGGCCTTCTGGTCTTCGGTGATCGTGCCCTTCTTGACCTGGCGGTCAAGGTTGGCCTTGATGCTTTGGATTCCTCGGTCGAGGAATTCCTGATTGACATCGTTCAGCGTCACATCGAAGCCGTATTGAGCGAAGACGTGAGCGATGCCGCTTCCCATCGTCCCTGCCCCAATCACAGTGACCTTCTGAACTTTCGTCGGCATGTCCTTCTGAGGAACCACACGGCTTCGATTCAGCGTTCGACGATCATCGCACTCGCTTCACCGCCTCCGATACAGATGGCTGCCATCCCACGCTTCGCATTTCTGCGAGACATGGCGTGAAGCAGAGTGACGAGGATGCGCGCTCCGCTGGCTCCGATTGGATGACCGAGGGCAACTGCTCCACCGTGGACGTTGACTTTCTCGAGGTCAAGACCAAGGAGCTTGTTGACCGCGAGGTTGACGACGGCGAACGCCTCGTTGATCTCAAAGAGGTCGACCTCTTCTTGTCTGAGGCCCGATTTTTTCAACACTTTTGGGATGACGTCCGCTGGTGCCGTCGTAAACCACTCTGGCTTTTTGGCTGCAGAGGTGGAGGCTACGATACGCGCGAGCGGCTTCAAGCGGAGCGCATCGGCCTTTTGGCGTGACATTACGACGACAGCGGCGGCACCATCATTGATTTTCGATGCGTTTGCCGCCGTCACCGTACCGCCCTTCTGAAAGGCTGGTCTCAGGTTCGGAATTTTCTCGAATTTTACCTTCTTCGGCTCCTCATCTTCCTCGATAACTGATGGTGCGCCTTCCTTTTGGGGTATCGAGACGGGCACGATCTCCTCTTTAAACCAGCAGTTTTTCTGTGCTTCGAGTGAGCGTTTGTAGCTAAGAATCGAAAATTCGTCTTGCGCTTCGCGTGGGACGTTGCACTCCTTGGCACAGAGTTCAGCGGCGTTTCCCATGTGGAAGTCATTGTACACATCCCAGAGCCCGTCCTTGATCATCGAGTCGACCAACTGGGCATGGCCAAGCCGATAGCCTGACCGAGCTTCTTCGAGCAAATAGGGTGCGTTCGACATGCTCTCCATTCCGCCTGCGACGACTATCGCCGCATCCTCGAGCATGATCGCCTGGGCAGCCAGCATCACCGCTTTCAAGCCCGACCCGCATACCTTGTTAATCGTCATGCACTCTGTCGTGTCGGGCAGACCGGCGTACAGAGCAGCCTGGCGTGCAGGCGCCTGACCCGCGCCTGCCGAGAGCACATTTCCCATTATAACTTCGTTCACCTGGTTCTTCTTAAGACCTGCACGTTTGACCGCTTCCTCGATCACAACCGCACCGAGCCGCGTCGCAGGCAGACTGCTCAGAGTTCCGCCAAACGACCCAACGGGAGTCCGACATGCGCTCGCAATCACGACATCATTCATAGGTCACCCCTTCGGCTCATTCCCAGAGTAAGATTAAGCTACGGTTATAGTAACAAAAATTCAAGCAGAAACGCTACACTCTGGATAAAAAAAACCCCTGACGGTTGGTCAGGGGTTTGTGTGATCAGGTACTCATCGATTTGAGAAATTCTTTGTTCGATTTCGTTCCTCGCATTTTGTCGAGCAGGAACTCCATCGCCTCGATCGAATTGAAGTCGCTCAGGAACTTGCGGAGAATCCAGTCGCGGTTGAGCTCATCCGGCTGCAACAACAGTTCTTCGTGTCGGGTTCCGGAACGGTTAACGTCGATAGCAGGGAAAGTGCGCCTATCGGATAATTTCCGATCAAGGACGACCTCCATGTTCCCGGTTCCTTTGAACTCCTCAAAGATTACCTCGTCCATGCGGCTTCCTGTCTCGACCAACGCAGTCGCAATGATCGTCAGGCTTCCCCCCTCTTCGATGTTACGGGCAGCGCCGAAGAACCGCTTGGGCTTATGTAGCGCGTTTGCGTCAACACCACCCGAGAGGATTTTCCCACTGTGGGGCACTACCGTGTTATGTGCCCGAGCGAGGCGCGTGATGCTGTCAAGCAGGACCACAACGTCTTTTTTCGCCTCGATAAGGCGCTTCGACCTGTTGAGCACCATGTCGGCAACCTGGACGTGACGTTCTGGAGGCTCGTCGAAGGTCGAACTCACAACTTCCGCTTGCACCGATCGCTCCATATCGGTGACTTCTTCCGGACGTTCGTCGATCAACAGCACGATCAACAGGACTTCAGGATGGTTTCGCGTGATGCTGTTCGCGATTTTCTGCAAGAGTATGGTCTTGCCTGCCTTCGGCGGAGAAACGATCATCCCGCGCTGGCCTTTTCCGATCGGTGAGAGAAGGTCGAGAATCCGCATCGAATACTCGCCGGGCGCCGTCTCAAGTACTAATCGTTCTTTCGGATAAAGAGGGGTAAGATTGTCGAACAGAATCCGTTCGCGGATCTCTTCCGGGTTCTCATCGTTCACCGCCTCAACCCGCAGCAGCGCGAAGAACCTCTCTCCCTCCTTCGGTGGTCGAACCTGTCCGCTGACGCTGTCTCCAGTGCGCAGCCCGAATTTCTTGATCTGTGACGGCGAAACGTAGATGTCGTCGGGAGAAGGCAGATAGTTGTAATCGACAGATCGGAGAAAACCATACCCGTCAGGCAGGACTTCCAACACTCCCTTGCTAAAAGTCAGACCGACCACTTCAGTCTGCGCTTCAAGGACCTTAAAAATGAGCTCTTGTTTTCGAAGATCGCTATACCCGGAGATGTTCAGCTCCTTGGCGATCTGATTCAACTCGGATATTTTCTTGGACTTTAGTTCAGCAATGTCCATTGGCATAGCGCGTGCCTACCTCCTTTGAGTACGCCGTGACACAAGATTCTCGGAGCCTTGAAAACCCAGGAAACAAGAAGAAACAACGTAGCAGCTGAGATGTCGTGGGATGGTTCTTAGAGTTCTTGCTGATGAGTTATTAAGGCGGAAACGAGCGAATGAGATACGACGAGTTACCTCGTATTCAGCGTCCCCCTTGGGTTGAAGTAACCAATCGATCTAATATACTAGTTTTCGGTTCTTTTGTCAAGTCATCCTCTTGCCGTTTCAAACACACTGAGCGCTTCCCCCGCCACGTAGTGCGATCCCACGATCAGAACGGTATCGGAAGCTCGTGCGTGGTGTAGCGCCGTGTGTATACCATTTGCGACATCTTGACCATCCAGGGCATTGATGCCCATCCGCGAGCATTCTCGAACTAGATCAGGGGAAGGCAACGCTCTCTCCGTTCGGGCACGAACAGCGGCTCGTTGATCGGGTTCTTGCGCTTGACGCAG